>NZ_JAMYQF010000025.1:0-88007 GCF_040320745.1 Mesorhizobium sp. M0621
CCAAGCCACCAGGCCCAATCACCTTCCGTCACGGCCTTCAGCACTTCCAATCCATCGCACACGGCTGGGGCCTGCGAGATGTGTGAATCGCCTAGCCCACTCCGTGGGGCGAGGAACACCCCATCCTGCGATGGAGTGCCGGCAGGCAAATGAGGGAAAGCGCCAGCGCTCGTCTTCCCCTTCTCCCCCTGCGGAAGAAGGCCAGCAGCGTCAGCGCCCCGTTCACATGCGACGAAAGCAGACACACGCGCGCCCGTTCACCTCTCGGCCTTCACAAGTGTCCAGATCCAGCCGGCAAAGGTCAGCACCAGGAACGGATAGCCGGCGGCGGGCAGGGGTGCCGAGGTCGGCAGCAAAGGCGTGCCCCGGAGGATCATGCCTGCCGAGACGACAAACAGCCCGGCGGCCACGAGGGCGGTGAGCCGCATCCACACGGCGAAAGTCTTCGGTGCGCTGACCATGACAAGCGCGGCCGCCCACAGCGAGATGCCGCCGACATAGGAGGGCACGCTGGCCTCCAGTCCCGCCGCATTGCCGGCCAGCAGCAGGCTTTCGCCGGCGAGAAAGCTTAGGAACCCGGCCGCAACACAGTCATTGCCCAGCCGCTGGTATTTCATCGTCAGCAGCGCGGTCGCCACCACCAGCGCCACGCCGTCGATCGTCCACAGCGTCTCGCGCAGTTCGGCGCTGGCGACGAAGGTGCCGGCAAGCCCGAAAGCGCCACCGATCGCCAGGCCGGTCGCGGCAATGACATCCAGAGTGTTGGAACGCATTTGAAATCTCCCCCAGCGGAGGATACTCCCCGGCGGGGCGATCTCAAAGCCCGGAGGGAAGCGCAAGGCGGAAAACGGCGGAGGTGTCGGGAAGCCCCCTGGCGATCCGGCCTTGTCACGCCCTCGCCAGCGGTCGGAGAGTGGCCGACGCGAATGCCGGTGAGGCAGTTGCCTGAGCCCGCGTCGGCCACTGGCGAACCGAGGTCCGCCGCCCGATTTTTCTAGCGCTCCGGCGATACCCGATCAACTGGGCCGGAGCCGTCCGTACGCATTCGTACAAACCCTTTCCTGGGTATCACTTTCTCATTGCCGTCCGCTCGTCTGGCGCGGCGATCGGAGACCTATTCACGTCTAAGCAAGAGCACTATCGCAAGCCGTGCAGTTAAAATTGCCGCTACGGCGATACGAGAGGCGAAAGAAAAAGCGAATCCCTATCAATGGGTTACGCGGAATTGTCAGTAACCTTTTGATTCCGTTTGAGTTTTTTACCAAATCAGAATAGTATCTGTGTTGGCGGGGTACGCCGGAACCCCCTCGGGCGGTATCGTAGATGCTGCAGTCGGACGGACGGTCGCCCACTTTGGATGGTGGCCTACAAGCCCCCGATGGCAACGAGGCCGGGACCCGCCGCTTTCATATCTCGTAGCCGTAAAACCGGAAGATTTTCTTCTGCGCGTCCGTAAGTTTCAGTGTCCAGTTCTTCCACGGCAGAAGCGTGACACCGCAACCCGCGTAGTGGCCGTTGCCACGAGACGCCATGCGATCTCGGAGAGCTTCCGCGTACTCTGTATTCCACTTTTTGGTTCCGGCGTTTGCTGCTTGGTAAAAGGCGCTGGCAACCACGTCTGCAATCTGACAGCCCGCGTTTTTGTTGTGCTCGATAACCTCAATCAAACGATGGTCGATCACCCTGAAATCTGGGACGTTAGCGGTCTGGTAAATCCGTCCATTCTCGGATTGTTTCGCCAGTAGGTGTATGTACGTTTCAACGTGTCGATACGAGTGCCCACCCCGCTTCGAAAACACCAGCTTTACGTGTCTAGGCTCACCTATCTCGCTGATCGACCGGCGCGCGCACCACTGGCTGACACGTTCGAGTAAGACGCGGATGCAGTAGTTGTAAAAGTAGTTGTGCTTGTGAAGAGTGACTGCTTCGGCTTGGGGATTGCGATACCCCCGCATGTTCTTTTTGTTCGACGCGACGACAAAGAAGCGCAGATTCTCGGCGGCTAGAGCTTGGCAGACGGGTAGCTTTTTGTGTTCGACCAGATTGCGAAAATGCAGGTCGGGGCTTTGCGTCGAAAAGACAGATTTCTTGATTGTCTGTATGAGCGGCACCAAGTCAGGCTCACTGGTGGCGCGCGCCACTGCGCAGCCGACCGTGAACCATTCACTCGCGCCATTCGGATCTATCGGTGCAACAGTTTTGATACCAGGGTCGCCAGCTTCATCAAAATAGGCAACGAAGTACGGGTCTGGTACACTCCCCTCACAAGCCATTCGATATGAAGGCGACCGACAAAGAAAAGAGTCAAGTTGAGAAGTTTCGTGACGCCGCCCGTGAACTGGAAACAGACCAGCCAGAGGAAGCCTTTGACCGCGTGTTGAAGAAGGTGATCAAGGACGCGCATCCAACAGACCATGCGCCTCATCGCCTGAAAAGAACTCCAAGCCGTCAAATAATTGAACGGAACGGGGACGAAACGAATTGCAATGAAAGGCGAATTCAGCCAAGATTCGCCTGTTAAAAAAAGACCCCGCCGAAGCGGGGCCAGTTGGCACTAGAGGGAGATTACCGCCTTAGCAGGACGGAAAACTCCGGCAATGCTCTCGGACGAACTCAAGTCGTCCAAAACGTACACGCACGTAGAAGGTGACGTGTACGGCCTTCGGCCAAGAACATGTAACCATGTTCGTGTCCTCCACCGGGATGGTTCCCGGTTAACCGGAACGCAGGATACGCCCCGCCGGGTATCAGGGCGGGTCCTGTGGCCGGTCTGGAGTTGGGCCGAATCAGATATATTCGATTCAAATGCGCGGTACGACCCCAACAGCTCGCCATGCCCGGTTTTCACAGGCAAACAGGGCGCAAACGGGGCTAGGTAAACACTTCGACGTGTTGACTTCTGTCTCGCCGATATAGGACGACAATCCTAGGTCGAGTTAGGTCGGTTAATCTTTGCAAATACCGATGGCATCTTTCAAGAGATTGCTTCGGATTTGGAAGAACTTCCTCCTGCACCCGACGACCGTCCAGCGCCTCCGCCACCCGGAGACCAATCTCCCACGTGCAGCCTCAGCGTCGCGCTAGCGGGGGGCCCGCTGCCTCCGGCAGCTCCCCCGCTTTCGAAGCCTGTCATCGATCCACCGGATCGATGACTTGGCACGCTTTGCGCGCCAACCGGCTTCTCAATCCCCCATCTTCAAGGCCTGGATAAACGCCTCCTGCGGGATATCCACCTTGCCGAACTGGCGCATCCGCTTCTTGCCTTCTTTCTGCTTGTCCAGCAGCTTGCGTTTGCGCGAGACGTCGCCGCCGTAGCATTTGGCGGTGACGTCCTTGCGCAGCGCCGAGATGGTTTCGCGGGCGATGACCTTGCCGCCGATGGCGGCCTGGATCGGGATCTTGAACAGATGGTTCGGGATCAGCTCCTTCAGCTTCTCGCACATCTGCCTTCCGCGCTTTTCCGCCGCCGTGCGGTGCACCAGCATGGAAAGAGCGTCCACCGGCTCTTCATTGACCAGGATCGACATCTTGACGAGGTCGCCTTCCTTGTAGTCGGTGAGGTGGTAATCGAAGGAGGCGTAGCCCTTGGAGATCGACTTCAGCCGGTCGTAGAAATCGAAGACGACTTCGTTGAGCGGCAGATCGTAGATCAGCATGGCGCGCTTGCCGACATAGGACAGGTCGGCCTGGATGCCGCGCCGGTCCTGGCAGAGTTTCAGGATGCCGCCGAGATAGTCGTCGGGCGTCAAAATGGTGGCGCGGATCCACGGCTCCTCGATGGCGGAGATTTTCACCACGTCGGGCATGTCGGCCGGGTTGTGCAGCTCCTTCATCGAGCCGTCGTTGAGCAGCAGCCGGTAGACGACGCTCGGTGCGGTGGCGATCAGGTCAAGGTTGAACTCGCGCTCCAGCCGCTCCTGGATGATTTCGAGATGCAGCAGGCCAAGGAAGCCGCAGCGATAGCCGAAGCCGAGCGCGGCGCTGGTTTCCATTTCAAAAGAGAAGCTGGCGTCGTTGAGGCGCAACTTGCCGACCGCGGCGCGCAGATCCTCGAAATCGGCGGCGTCGACCGGGAACAGGCCGCAGAACACCACCGGCTGCGCCGGCTTGAAGCCGGGCAGCGCCTTGGCGGTGGCGCGCTTGTCCTCGGTGATGGTGTCGCCGACGCGGGTGTCGGCCACTTCCTTGATCGAGCCGGTGAAGAAGCCGAACTCGCCGGGGCCGAGCTCGTCGACATTGATGCGGGCCGGCGTGAACACGCCGGTGCGCTCGACCAGGTACTTGGCGCCGGTGCCCATCATGCGGATGGTCTGGCCCTTCTTCAAAACGCCGTCGATGATGCGCACCAGAACGATGACGCCGAGATAGGCGTCGTACCAGGAGTCGACCAGCATCGCCTTCAGCGGCGCCGAAGCGTCGCCCTCGCGCGGGGGCGGCAATTGGTGAACGATGGCCTCCAGCACATCGGGAATGCCAAGCCCGGTCTTGGCCGAGATCAGCACGGCGTTGGAGGCGTCGATGCCGATCACCTCCTCGACCTGCTCGCGGATGCGCTCGGGCTCGGCGGCCGGCAGGTCGACCTTGTTCAGCACCACGACGATCTCGTGGTTGTTGTCGATGGCCTGGTAGACATTGGCCAGCGTCTGCGCCTCGACGCCTTGCGACGCGTCGACGACCAGCAGCGAGCCCTCGCAGGCGGCCAGCGAACGCGACACTTCATAGGCGAAGTCGACATGGCCGGGCGTGTCGATCAAATTGAGGATATAGTCCTCGCCATTGTTGGCGCGGTATTTCAGCCGCACCGTCTGCGCCTTGATGGTGATGCCGCGCTCGCGCTCGATGTCCATCGAGTCCAGCACCTGCTCCTTCATGTCGCGCAGCTCCAGCCCGCCGGTCAGCTGGATCAGCCGGTCGGCAAGCGTGGATTTGCCATGGTCGATATGGGCGACGATGGAGAAATTGCGGATGTGGTCGAGGGGCGTGCTCATGGCGCGCGTTTAGCAGGGGCAGGGTTGAGGGGCAAGCCGAGCAGCCCGCTGCCGGGGCAGGCGTGGGCGTTTGTCGGCTTTCCCAGCGGATTTCTAGGAAAATCGATAAATTTTAACCATGTGCGTTAGAGCATAATTCGCGATCGGCATGTTAGCGGGAGACAATATTTCTAGCGAGGATCAAGGCATGCGGGGGCTGGCAGGCAGGTTTATCAGGTCGCGGAGCGGCTCATTCGCACCAATTCTCGTTCTCGCCATGATTCCGCTGATCACCGCGATCGGCTTTTCGGTCGACTACACCCGGGCGGTCCAGACCAAGTCGGACGAACAGGCGGCACTCGATGCCGCGATCCTGTCGATCACCACGATGGATACGGCCTCGACGAAGGCGCAGCGCCAGGTGGCGATGCAGGCTTCCTACGCGGCCAATGGCGGACAGGGCACCGCGACGCTTAACGCCTTTGACGTCAGCGCCAACGGCACGGCCACCGCGCAGGCCATGGCGAGCTTCCCCATGCCGACCGTTTTCATGCAGATCGCCAGGATCCCCACGGTGGCGATCGGCGTTTCGTCGGCGGTAAACAAGACGCCGGCCCTGGTGGAGGCGACCTTCAAGGTCACCGGAGTGTCGGGTTACTGGAACAAGACAATGACGCTCAACGGCAAGATGTTCGGTGCGGCGCAGGACAAGCCGCTGATGACGATCGATTACGTCTACGGCGGCGGCACGGATCCCAAAGGTTACGGCACCACCACAGTCAGCAAAATCGACAGTTTGGGCGTTGCCACGGTGGTCCAGACGCAGGTCTGCAAGGTCGGCAAAAAGGCGCCCACCGGGGTGACGCTCAACACCGACCAGTATGGCACGACATATTACTGTGTGGACACGATGTCTCCTGGCAATACCGCCGGTGCGTCAATCGACGTCAGCCAGATGGCTGGCCTCAATCTGCAGATGTACGTGAAGCCGGGCAACCCGCAAAACCTCTCTTCGAATGATGCGGCCACGTCCAACCGGCTATACAGCGGCGCCGGATACAGCACCGCGGCACAAAAGGCCCTGGACCCTTCCAAATACCTCCCCGTCGAGGTTGCCAGCAACACGATCGTCGACATCTTCCGCCTCGTGCCCTGCGGCGAGACCAGCGACCAGGCTTGGGAGGACGGCGGCAACCCGGTTCCGGCGCCTGTCAGCAACGCCGACTTCTTCTACAACGTGACCGGCAAGTGCGACTTCAACAAGCGGCCGAACAACACGCGGCTGACGCAGTAGAAATTGCCGATCTCCCCCCTCGTGGGGGAGATGGCCGGCAGGCCAGAGGGGGGCGCTGTCCCGCCGGCTTTGCCAAGGTCCATGGTATCCATCCCCACTTGATCTGACCGATCTGACCATCGTTCCATGTTGCTCGCTGTTGCCCGACGACGTCGGCAGGACGTCCGTAGGTGTTCTACGGCGCCCCCCTCTGTCCTGCCGGACATCTCCCCCACGAGTGGGGAGATTGGCAGTCTCGTCGGCCGCGCTCCTGTTGCGAAGGCTGATAGTTGGCGAAGGCAATGATGAGGCTGATCTCCCTCCTTGCGGGGGAGATGGCCGGCAGGCCAGAGGGGGGGTGCTGGCCCGCCCGCCTCACATGGGACCCTCCCTGACGATCACAAACCGGTGAGCGCTGTAACGAAGCGGCAGACGGCGGCGAAGTGGGGACATGAGCGGCGCATCCAGGCGCCGCCGCCCATGGAGCCAGCCGATGTCGCGATACCGCAAATTCGTCACAGTGGCCAGCCTTTGCGCGCTTGCGCTGGCAGTGGCGCTCGGTGCGGCCGCCGCCCGGCCGCTCACCGTGGTCGAGTTGTTCACCAGCCAGGGCTGCTCGTCCTGCCCGCCGGCCAACGCCAATCTGATCAAGGTCAAGGACCAGCCCGGCGTGCTGGCGCTGTCCTTCAACGTCACCTACTGGGACTATCTCGGCTGGAAGGATACTTTCGGCCGCCAGGAGTTCACCCAGCGCCAGGTCAGCTACGAACCGGCGCTCGGCCATGACGGTCCGTTCACGCCGCAAGTGGTGGTCAACGGCCATGCCGATGTCGTCGGCGCCGCACCCGGTGAGATCGAAAAGCTGATCGCAAGCACAGGCCGCATCAGCGGCCCGTCGCTGTCGCTCGACGGCGGCAAGATCAGCATCGGCGCCGGCTCGGTGCCTGGCGGCAAGGCCGATGTCTGGCTGGTGCGCTATCTCAGGGGCGTCGTCCAGGTGCCGGTGGCGCGCGGCGAAAACACCGGCCGCACGCTGCCGCATGCCAATGTCGTGCGTTCGCTCAAAAAACTCGGCAGCTGGACCGGCGACGCCACGGCTCTGGACCTGCCGCCGGCTTCGGACGGCCTGAGCACCGCCGTGCTCGTCCAGTCGCCAGGCGGCGGGCCGATCCTGGCCGCCGCGACCAACTAGATCACGCTTTAAAAAGAGATTGCGCAAACGCCGCACGCGCGGCGCCGCATAGCACGGCCGCCAAGAGGCGCCCCGACGACCAACCCCAAGGAGAGACCATCATGACCACTCTGTTCCGCCTGACGCTGCCCGCCCTCGCTTTCGCTCTGTGCTCGACGGCGCTGTTTGCCGGCGGCATCGCCCGTGCCGACGACGCGATCAATGCGATGAAGCCGGCCGCGAATGCGATGAAACCCGCCGCGGATGCGATGAAGCCTGTAACCGACGTGATGAAGCCCGCCGATCCGATGGCCACCAATGCGATGAAGCCAGCGGCTGACGCCATGAAACCCGCCGCCGATGCCATGAAGCCAGCAGCGGATGCGATGAAGCCGGCGACGGATGCCACGGCCAACTAAGCTGCGGGCCAGCGGCGCACGCGAATGTGAGCCCCCGCCGCAACTCGTGCGTCGCGCCGCCGTTCCTGATCCAATAGACTGATCCCAATGGAAGCCACGAGGAGTGCAACCATGACCGACATCAAGATTTCAAACCGTTCGTTCGGCTTTGTCAAAGGCGCGCTCGCCGCGCTTGCGCTGGCCGCCGCGGGCGCCGCCTTCTGGCTGACGCCGGCGGTTTCGGCCGAGGACGCGGTGAAGATCCCGCCGCCGGCACTGGACGAAAAGGCGGCGGCCGGCAGTGAAAAGGCAATCTTCGCCGGCGGCTGCTTCTGGGGCGTGCAAGGCGTCTTCCAGCACGTCAAGGGCGTGACCAAAGCCGTCTCCGGCTACACTGGCGGCGACAAGGACACCGCCGTCTACGAGACAGTCGGCTCAGGCAGCACCGGGCACGCCGAATCCGTCGAGATCACCTACGATCCGTCCGAGGTGACCTATGGCCAGCTGCTGCAGGTCTATTTCTCGGTCGCGCATAACCCGACGCAACTGAACTTCCAGGGACCGGACTCCGGCACGCAGTACCGCTCGACGATCTTTGCCGAAAACGATGCGCAAAAGAAGATTGCTGAGAGCTACATCGCCCAGCTCGACCAGGCCAAGGTGTTCCCGGAGCCGATCGTCACCACGCTGGAAACCGGCAAGACCTTCTATCCGGCCGAGAACTATCATCAGGATTTCCTGACGCTGAACCCGACCTATCCCTACATCGTCTACAACGACCTGCCCAAGGTGGCGAACCTGAAGGCGCTGTTCCCGGCGTTGTACAGCGAAAAGCCGGTGCTGGTGCTGTCGGCGAGCAATTGAGCTCTCGAAGGGAGACGTCGGCGCGAAGCACCCCCCTCTGCCCTGCCGGGCATCTCCCCCTCAAGGGGGGAGATTGGCGGCTCCGGCGCTCTGCACATTCTTGCTACGTCAGAGATCGGCGAAGGCGACCAAACGCGTAATCTCCCCCCTTGAGGGGGAGATGGCCGGCAGGCCAGAGGGGGGTGCTTCGCGCCTCCGCCACCTCAATCATACGTCAAATCCGATCAATCATACGTCAGATCCGTCGCCTTGCCGCCGAACACCCGGTAGGCATAGAACGAATAGAAGATGATGATCGGCAGCACGACCACGGTGCCGGCCAGGATGATGGCCAGGCTTTCTGGTGCCGAGGCCGCTTGCCAGATGGTCAGGCGGTCCGGCACCACGAACGGATAGAACGACCAGGCGAGACCGGCAAAGCCGAGCGCGAAGATCGCGGCCAGCGTCAGGAACGGCGTCAGCGAATGGCGGTCGCCGGGCTTCGGCAGATGGAAGGTCTGCCGCCACAACCACAGAAACAGCAGCGCCGACAGGATCGGCAGCGGCGACAGATAGAGCATCGACGGCCAGACGAACCATTTGTCGAAGATGCGCGGGCTGGCGAAGGGCGTCGCCAGCGAAATGGCAGCCATGCCGAGCGCCGCCAGCACCAGCGTAGTGCGTAGCCAGCGCACGGCCTTCTTCTGCAGCTCGCCCTCGGTCTTGTAGATCACCCAGGCCGCGCCCATCGCCGCGTAAGCCGCGGCCAGGCAGAACGCCACCAGCACGCCGAACGCCACGCCGCCCGGCCCGACATCGAGGCCGAGCACATAGACGCCCAGCATATAGCCCTGCGCCAGCGAGGCGATGAGCGAGCCGAGGAAGAAAATGCGGTTCCAGCGGTGCTTGCGCTCGGTCGGCACCTTGGCGCGGAAATCGAAGGCGACGCCGCGCAGGATCAGCCCGACCAGAAGCACGAAGACCGGAATGTAGAGCGCGGTCAGGATGACGCCATGCGCCAGCGGGAAGGCGACCAGCAGCAGGCCGACGGCCAGCACCAGCCAGGTTTCGTTGGCGTCCCAGAACGGGCCGATCGCGGCGATCATCGTGTCCTGTTCGGCATCTTCGGCGGCGGCGAACAGGATGCCGATGCCGAGATCGAAACCGTCGAGGATGACGTAGATCAGGATGGCGAGGCCCATCAGGCCGGCGAAGATCAGCGGAAGCGCGGTTGGCCAGTCGAAGGTCATTGCTCTCTCGTCCTTCTCATTACGGCTTCCGCCCTTCGTCATGGCTCCGGGCGTTCGTCATCCGAAAAACCAAATCGTCGGCTTTTCGTCCGCTGCGCGGACCATTCCTCACTCCCCCGCAGCCGGCTGCGACATCGGCGCGTTGAGCACGCCCGGCAGCGGCGAGTTATCGCCGTCCTTCGCAGCCTTCAGCGCCAGGTGCACCAGCACGCCGAGATAGGCGATCAGCAAAAGCACGTAGAGAACGAGATAAATGGCGAGCGTCAGCGCGACATGGCTGCCGGCCACCGGGCCGACCGCGTCGGCGGTTTTCAGCACACCGGTCACCAGCCAGGGCTGGCGGCCGATTTCGGTGGTGTACCAGCCGGCCAGCGTCGCCAGCCAGCCCGACAGCGCCATCGGCACCATCAGCAAAGCGAGCGGCTTCGGCAGGCTGTGGCGGCGCTTGAGGAAGAAGGCCGCCGACCACGACACAAGCAGCATCAGGATGCCGGTGCCGACCATGATGCGGAAACCCCAGAACACCGGGAACACCGGCGGATGGTTGCCGGGATAATCGTTCAACCCCGGCACCACGCCGCTGGTCGAGTGCCGCAGCACCAGGCTGGCGCCGTCTGGAATGGCGATCTCGAACCTGTTTTCCTTGGCCGCTTCGTCGGGCAGCGCGAAGAGCACCAGCGGCACGTTGGGGCCGGTGTTCCAGTTGGCCTCCATGGCGGCGATCTTCTGCGGCTGGTGCTCCAGCGTGTTCAGCCCATGCTGGTCGCCGGCGAAGATCTGGATCGGGATCAGGATCGCCGCGGTGAAAACGCCGGTACGCAGCGCTTTCCACATCGATTCCGAGCGGTCGCCGGTGAGGTAGCGCAGCGCCGACAGGCCAGCAATCAAGAACGACACCGTCAGGCCGGAAGCCAAGAGCATGTGGGTCAGCCGGTAGGGCATCGACGGGTTGAAGACAACAGCCCACCAGTCGACGGCGTGCGCCACGCCGTCGCGGATCTCGAAGCCGGCCGGCGTCTGCATCCAGGAATTGAGCGCGATGATCCAGAAGGCCGAGACGGTGGTGCCGCCCGCCACCAGCACCGTCGCCAGCGTGTGGATGCGGTTGGAGACGCGGCGGAAGCCGAACAGCATGATGCCGAGGAAGGCCGCTTCGAGGAAGAAGGCGGTGAGGATCTCGTAGGCCAGCAGCGGCCCGGCGATGTTGCCGACCTTTTCCATGTAGCCCGGCCAATTGGTGCCGAACTGGAAGCTCATGGTGACGCCGGTAACCACACCCATGGCGAAGGACAGCGCGAACACCTTCACCCAGGTGAAATACGCACGTATCCAGGCGGAATCGCCTGTCGCGTTGTAGCGCAGCTTGAAGAACAGCAGCACCCAGCCAAGCGCAATGGTGATCGTCGGAAACAATATATGGAACGAAATATTCGCGCCGAACTGCATGCGCGACAGGATGAGCGGGTCCATGGTGGGCTCCGGCTGCTTCTAATGATTGAAGAATAGGGCGCGAGCCGGACTTGGTCAAAGCGGCGTCCCGCCGCGAGGCGGAACGCCGCAGCGACCCGCCAATATGACGCATGCATGCTGTGCCCGGCCTGTGCGCCCGTGGCCTGAAATCCCCGTGGCCTGCAATCGGCATGGTCTGCAATCCCCATGGCCTGCGATCATTGTCGAGAACTGTCAGCAGCGGCCTTGACTTCCAGTTGCACGGAACGACATTCGGCCTATATCAGGGGACCTCTTTCAAGCAGCCGTTTTCAGCCATGCCTTCCATCCTGTCCATTTCCGGGGTCTCCAAGACCTACGCCACCGGTTTCACCGCGCTCAAGGAGGTCAATCTCGACATCCAACGCGGCGAGATATTTGCGCTGCTTGGTCCGAACGGCGCCGGCAAGACGACGCTGATCTCGATCGTCTGCGGCATCGTCAACCGCTCCTCGGGCACCGTCACGGTCGACGGTCACGACATCAACAGGGACTATCGCGCGGCGCGCAGCCTGATCGGGCTGGTGCCGCAGGAACTGACCATCGACGCTTTCGAAAGCGTCTGGGCGACGGTCAACTACAGCCGCGGCCTGTTCGGCAAGCCGGCCAGCCCGGCCTTCGTCGAGAAGGTGCTGCGTGACCTGTCGCTGTGGGACAAGAAGGACGCCAAGGCGATCACCCTGTCGGGCGGCATGAAGCGCCGGCTAATGATCGCCAAGGCGCTGTCGCATGAGCCGCGCATCCTGTTCCTCGACGAGCCGACCGCAGGCGTCGATGTCGAACTGCGCCAGGACATGTGGGCGATGGTGCGCCGGCTGCGCGAGGACGGCGTCACCATCATCCTCACCACGCATTACATCGAGGAAGCCGAGGCGATGGCCGACCGCGTCGGCGTCATCAACCGCGGCGAGATCATCCTGGTCGAGAACAAGGCCGAACTGATGCGCAAGCTCGGCCGCAAGCGGCTGGTGCTGGAACTGCGCAATCCGCTGACGGCAATTCCGGAGGCGTTCTCAAGCTACGCGCTGGACCTGTCGGGCGATGGCGGGCAGCTGACCTACACCTATGACAACCAGGCCGAGCGGCCGGGCGTCGCCTCGCTCATCCGCGACCTCGAGGCCGACGGCATCCAGTTCCGCGATATCGACACGCAAAACAGCTCGCTCGAGGAGATCTTCGTCAATCTGGTGAGGAGAGAGCCATGAACCTGCGCGCGGTCATGAATTTTCGCGCGGTATGGGCGATCTACCGGATGGAAATGGCGCGTGCCTTTCGCACCGTGCTGCAGAGCATCGTCTCGCCGGTCATCTCGACATCGCTGTATTTCGTCGTCTTCGGCTCGGCCATCGGCTCGCGCATCACCGAGATCGACGGCATCAGCTACGGCGCCTTCATCGTGCCGGGCCTGATCATGCTGTCGCTTTTGACGCAGTCGATCTCCAACGCCTCCTTTGCCATCTATTTCCCGAAATTCGTCGGCTCGATCTACGAGGTTCTGTCGGCGCCGGTCTCCTATCTGGAGATCGTCATCGCCTATGTCGGCGGCGCGGCGACCAAGTCGATCATCCTCGGCCTGATCATCCTGGCGACAGCGTCGCTGTTCGTGCCGCTCACCATCCTGCATCCGTTCTGGATGCTCGCCTTCCTGGTGCTGACGGCGGTGACCTTCAGCCTGTTCGGCTTCATCATCGGCATCTGGGCAAAGAGTTTCGAGCAGCTGCAACTGGTACCGCTGCTGATCATCACGCCGCTGACTTTCCTCGGCGGCAGCTTCTACTCGATCAACATGCTGCCCGGCATCTGGCGCACGGTGACGCTGTTCAACCCGGTCGTCTATTTGATCAGCGGCTTCCGCTGGAGCTTCTACGGCAAATCCGACGTCTCGGTCGGCATCAGCCTCGGCATGACTGTCGTTTTCCTGCTGGTCTGCATAACCATCGTCGCCTGGATCTTCAGGACCGGTTATCGGCTGAGGAACTGACCCTGGCAGGACCTGGGTTCCTCGCCCCACGAGAGTGGGGAGAGGTGGCCCGGCGTAGCCGGGACGGAGAGGGGTCTTCGCGGCGGCTGGGAGATTGTTGTTCGAGGGTTCCTGATGGGCTTCGTACCATCAGGCCTTGTGCTCTGCCCACGGTGGGTTGGCTTGGCGAATGGCGTCCCCCTCTCCGTCCCGGCTTCGCCGGGCCACCTCTCCCCCGCTTCGCGGGGGCGAGGAACCCAAGTCCTGTAAGCCACATCAAATCGCCTTGACCAGCCGCAGCAGCCCCAGCATCTCGACATAGGTCCCCTCGCGGAAGGCGATGTAGACCGGCTCCTCGACGCCATGGAAACGGCGCTTGAATGCCGCCTGGCCTTGCAGGTTGAACCTGCGCCGGTTGACCCATGGCGAATCGTAGGCGCGCTGAAAAGTGTTGCGCCAGAAGTCGCTTTCGGCAAAGCCGCTCGGGCCGATGTCGACGAGCGGCGACAGGCCGAGCGTGACCACCGAGATGCCCTCTTCGCGAAAACGGTCGACGGCGTACTTGGTCAGGCCGATCTCGGCATGCGGCGAGGCATCGATGTGCTTGCGCTTGAAGGCGGTGGTGTAGCCGATGACCTTGCCGTCGCGATACAACGGGTCGAAGTCGAGCAAGGCGACCAGCTCGCCATCGGGACCGTGCAGCACGAAACGACGCATGTCGATGCCGAGATGGTCGGCGAACGGGCGGTTGAGAAAGCCCATCTCCCAGCGCTTGACAATGCGGTCGCTGCGCCAGTTTTGGGAAAGCCGTGCGATCTCGTCGAGGTGGATCGTGCGCCTGTCCTCTTCGAACGAAAAGCCCTTCTTCAGCAGCCAGCGCTCGGAGTAGCGCACGGTCTCGTTGCGCTTTCCAGAAAAATCATGATCGGGCAGGGTGAGGCGGGTATCGATGCCGAGCCGATTGACCTTGTAGCCGAGCCCGGCCAGCACGCGTGCGGTCTCTTCGCCGATCTGCACGAACCACGGGCTGCCGGCGGTCTCGACGAAGCGTCTGATGTAGTCGGGCCGCAGCATTGGAGCCGCCACCGGATCGCCGAGCGCGAAATGATGCTTCATCTTGGTGCCGAAGGCGATGTAGCCGTCGGCGTCGCCGAAATAGGAAAGCTTGTTTTGCACGGCGCTGGAATAGGCGAGCGAGAAGTCGCCATGGCGGCGAACCAGCGCCAGGCGCTCGATATGCGTCAGCTCCCGCCGCGCCACCTCGGGCGCGGCGCCCTCAAGGATTTTGTCGAAATAGATCCGCAAGGAGGGCATGGTCGAGATTCCGCGTGCCGCCACAGCGCCGCGCGTTCAAGACGCGCAAAGGTGCCGTAACACTTTGATTCTGCGCATGACCTCGAAAACCGAACTCGGCTCCGGGCACACACGTGGGGGATAACAGAGACCCGCCAGCCCCCGAGCCTCGAATCAATCACATTGCCGCGACCTGATTACCGCTGATATCGCGCATATGCCATATAGAGCGCAACCACGGTTCGGCGTGTGGCTCGAAAATCGTATGGCTCGAAAATCGGTGGCGGTTTGCTGTATGGATCCTGCGCGGGATCAAACGGTTACAGCGCCCTGCGAGCTTATTGCAATGGTCGAATGGGATTCGAGAGTGAATGGCTGATATGACAATCAGATCGGTTGCGGACCTGCCGATAACAGTCGAGCCGGCAATCGTCGTCGGCGCCGGTGTTGCCGGACTGGCAGCGGCGCATGCCTTGATGAACGCCGGCGTGCCGACGGCGATCCTGGAAAAGGAAAGCCGACTGGCCGAGCCCTGGCACCGGCGGCATCAGCAGTTGCACCTCAACACCCATCGTGATCTTTCTTCGCTGCCCGGCCTTGCTTATCCCCCTGGCACGCCTGCGTTCCCGCAAAGGACGGCCGTCATCCGCCATATGAATGATTTCAGGGAGGAGAACCGGCTGCCGGTTCAGTTCGGAGTCGCTGTCGAAGAGATAGCCTTCAAGGGCGATCATTGGGCGCTGATGACCAGCGCCGGACTGCGCCTGGCCCGCAATGTCGTCATCGCCACCGGCCGCGACAGGCAGCCGTTCATTCCCGAATGGAAAGGCATGAAGGGTTTCGCCGGCCGCATCATCCATTCGGCGGATTTCGGCAACGCGCAGGGCTATGCGGACCAAAAAGTGCTGGTCGTGGGCGCCGGCAATTCGGGTTTCGACGCGCTCAATCATCTGGCCGGCATAAACACGGCCGCCATCTGGCTGTCGGCCCGCAACGGCCCCGCTTTGCTGCCCAAGCGGATCGGCAAGATCGCCGTGCATAGGCTTTCGCCGCTCATGGCGCGCTTGCCGTTGCGGATCGCCGATGCGGTGATGGCGGCAACGCAGCGCCTGGTCTTCGGCGACCTGACCAAATTCGGCCTGCCGCCGGCGCCCTCGGGCGGCGCCAGCCGGCTGACCTCGGACTACACCGCGATCGCCGCCGACGATGGCGCCGTCCACGCCATCAAGTCGGGCAAGATCACCGTGGTGCCGGCGATACGGGAATTCACCCGCGACGGCGTGATCCTGGCCAATGGCAGCCTGATCCATCCCGACATCGTCATTGCCGCGACAGGCTACCGCACCGGGCTCGAGCCCATGGTCGGCAAGCTTGGCGTGCTCGACGGCAAGGGCGTTCCGCTCTTCAACGGCGGGCAAGCCGATCCGAAGCTGCCCGGGCTGTGGTTCACCGGCATGCGGCCAAGCATTCGCGGCTGTTTCGCCAATGCCGGCATCCTGGCCAAGGCGATCGCCAAGCGGATCGCTGGCTCATCATCCGGCGCCGCACGCTGATTTCGACTCGAGGCCCGACGCTTCGTCATCCACGGGCGGAAGGAGCGCAGCGATGCAGCGCAGACCCCAGATCCATGCCGCGACTTTCAAGCGTTACGGCGGTGCAGAATTCTGCTCCGCCGTCCCTGTGCGGCTCTACCAACGTCGATAAGCGATCAGACCGCGATCTTGCCGCCGCCCTGTTTGGTGATGGCGACCACCGACGGCCGCACCGGCATGTCGGGCTTGAAGTCGGGCCAGCGTGTCGACAGGTCCTCATAGTAGGACGGGCGGCCGAACGGCTCCCAGTCCTCGCCGCCGTCGCCCGGATGCTGGACGGCGACAAAGGCGGTCTGGTCGTCGGGCGCAAACAGCGGACCGCACATTTCGGCGCCGATCGGCACGCGGAAG
The DNA here is from genome assembly GCF_040320745.1 of Mesorhizobium sp. M0621. Lineage (NCBI taxonomy): Bacteria > Pseudomonadati > Pseudomonadota > Alphaproteobacteria > Hyphomicrobiales > Phyllobacteriaceae > Mesorhizobium > Mesorhizobium sp. M0621. Next base: position 16,587 of record NZ_JAMYQF010000025.1, read on the forward strand.
AACAGTTTCGAGGTCGCCCGCGCGGAGCCTTCGGTGTCCACCGCCCACAGGCCATCGGTGCGGCCGGTGGCTTTCGGGCCCTGGCCGTCGGTGGCCACCCATAGGCGCCCAGCCGAGTCGACCGCGCAATTGTCGGGCATGCCGAACCAGCCATTGGCCGTCGTTGCCGTCGAAAAGGTGGCGCCGACATCGGCCACCGAGGGATCGCCGCATTTCAAAAGCACTTCCCACTTGCCCTTGGTGGCAGTGAAATCGCCGCCATCCTCCGATATCTCGATGATGTGGCCGAAGGCGTTTTCGGCGCGCGGGTTGGCGGCATCGACCTGGTCGGCCTTGCGCTTCGAATTGTTGGTCAGCATGACGTAGACCTTGCCGTTGACACCATTGGGCTGGATGTCTTCGGGGCGGTCCATTTTGGTGGCGCCGAGCAGGTCGGCGGCGCGCCGTGTCTCGATCAGCACGTCGGCCTGGTTGGCAAAGCCGTTTTCGGTCGTCAGCGGCGCCTGGCCGAAGACGATCGGCAGCCATTCGACCGAACCGTCCTCGGCGAACTTGGCGACATGCAGCGTGCCGTCGTCGAGCAGATCCTTGTTGGCGGCATGGTCGTTCGGATTGAACGTACCCTTGGTGACGAATTTGTAGACATAGTCGAAGCGCTCGTCGTCGCCGAGATAGAAGACGACGCGGCCATCTTTGGCGACGATCGATTCGGCGCCCTCGTGCTTGAAGCGGCCCATGGCGGTGCGCTTCCTCGGCGTCGAGGTCGGGTCGTTGACATCGACCTCGACGATCCAGCCGAAGCGGTTGGCCTCGTTAGGCTCCTTGGCAAGGTCGAAACGGTCGTAATGTGCGGCCCACTCATAGGCGCCTTCGGGAATGCCCAGGCGCTTGTAGTTGGCGGCCTCCTTGTGGCCCTCCGGCAGGTCGCCGGAGAAATAGCCGTGGATGTTCTCCTCGGCCATCACGTAGGTGCCCCAGGGGGTGACACCGCCGGCGCAGTTGTTGAACGTGCCGAACACCTTGGTGCCGGACGGATCGGCATTGGTCTTGACGCGGTCGTGGCCGGCGACCGGACCGGACAGCGCCATTTCGGTGTTGGAGGTGATGCGGCGGTTGAGCTTGCCGTCGCGCACCACCTGCCATTTGCCGGAGACCTTGCGGATCTCGACGATGGTGCCGCCGTGGGCTGCCATCTCGACATCGACCTGCTCCTTAGAGAGCGGTGCGACCTCGGCCGACTTCTTGCCGTCCTTGTCGACGATCCTGACGATGCCCGGGAACATCAGATGCGGGTTGGTGTATTCGTGGTTGACGACCAGCAGGCCGTGTTCGGCCGAACCGTCGATCGGGAGATAGCCGACATAGTCGTTGTTGTAGCCGAATTGTTTCGCCTGCGCCTGCGCCGACTGTTTCGTCGGGTCGAACTCCGGCGAATCGGCAAACAGCGGATCGCCCCAGCGCAACAGCACATCGGCGTCGTAGCCGGGTGCGACATGGTGCTTGTCGTCGATGCCTGCCTCCAGCTCGTCGAACGCGAAGGCAGAGCCTTCCGCTGCCCGCGCTTCGTCGGCGCTGACCAGCGCCAGCGGGCTGACGGTGGCGGCGATAGCCGAGACGGCGAGCGAGCCCTTGAGGAAGCGACGGCGCGAGAACCTCGTGGCGATGATCTCGCCCATGGTGCGGTTGTCGGTGGGGTTGGTGGCCGGGCCGTCGTTTTCCTCGAGCAGGCTAGTGCGGAATCGGGCGTCGGCGGAGCGATGTTCGGTCATTGGGCTTTGCCTCTGGCTTCGGGGGGATGGCTGAAGCGTGTTGCCTGTTTAACCCCTTATATCCGGTCGATCACATTTTCGTGACACCTCAAACCGCTTTCAATCGCATTCCACGGTCTCGGCAGCCGACCCTTTCGCAATTGCGCAACGTGGGGACCAAGGTCCCTGATCGGGCCACGCAAAGGTCCCTGTTGGCGCGGCATCGGTCGCGGGCCCCTTACGCCAAAGCGGCTATGTCGGCAATGATCGGCGGTTTGCCAACGCCGGCGTCGGCCTGATGAAAAAGGAGACCGAGATGCGTGGATCGATCCCCGCCCGCTATCGCTGGCTGGCTCTGAGAGCGACATCGGCATTGGCGCTGGCCATCGCTCCCTGTCAACTCGCCTTCCACGGTTCCGCTCCCGGCATCGTTGCCGCAGCCGCGCACGCCAAGGATGGCGGAAATAGTGGCGGAAGTGGTGGAAACGGTGGAAACAGCGGCAATTCCGGGGCCGGTGGTGGTAACAATGGCGCCGGTAACGCTCATGGCGGAACCGACAATTCCGGATCCGGCAATGGCGGAGCTGGCCGTCATGTCAATGCGGCCACCGGCGACAAGGTCGAAGTGGACGGCAACAAGATCGAGGTCGAGCATCCCGACGGCATCAGGGAAGAGATCGAGAACGGCCGTTTCGAGATGAAGGATGCTCTCGGCCGCACGATCGTCGAACGTCCGGCGACGGCGGACGATTTCAGTCGCCTCGAGGCATTGTGAGGCAAGGCCAGAAGCAACAGCCAACCTCACAGTCACCTCCGCCGCCCCCGGCGGAGGTGACCTTGATGTTCGGCATCTGCCGCCGCCCAGACATCGGGAAAGCCAGTCTCCCGTCGGCGATGGCGGTCGCGGCGCCGTTCATACGAAGCTAATATAGCATACGAATAGGACTTTAGTCCAACCTTGCGCTTGCAAAGGTCCTAGGGGACAACCGCAACGGTCGGAGGTCGCTTCCGGGCACCACGTCTTTCGGCGATGTTGGTTGCAACTGCAACGTTGAGGGTGGGCGCGCCGGCTCAATCGACGGAGATCAGGATGCACAGATCGGTCACGACCCGTTGTTGCTGGCTGGCGCTCAGATCCGCGGCTGCGCTGGCGTTGATCATTGCCCCCTATCAAATTGCCCTCCACGGCTCCGTTCCCGGGATCTATGCCGCCAGCGCACAGGCCGGCAAGGGTGGCGGCGGCAACGGCGGCGGTGGTGGCGGCAATTCCGGTGGCGGCAATTCCGGCGGCGGTAATAGCAGCGGCGGAAATAGCGGCAACAGCAACGGGAACGGCAACAGCGGCAACAACGGCAAATCGGGATCCAATCAGGGTAAGAGCGCGAATCATGTCAATGCCACGACCGGCGACAAGGTCGACGTGACAGGCAACAAGATCACAGTCCGGCATCCCGACGGCATAACGGAAAAGGTCGAGAACGGTCGTTTCAGAATGGAGGATGCTCTCGGTCGCACGATCATCGACCGCCGGGCCACGCCGGCCGATGTCAGCCGTCTCAAGGCCTTGTGAAGCTTGCTAACAGGCAACGGCCGGCTTCACATGTCACCTCCGCCGCCCCCCGGCGGAGGTGACCTCGTTTTTAGGCCGGCGCCGCGCGATTTCCGGCACCGCGATGACTCAAGTCCCTGGAGCGGTTCGGGTTTGGTTGAAGCGCTGAACTGTTAAGCACGGTTCCCGTCGCGGTCGCGCGCCTCACGCATCATCAAGGCGGCTTCAGTGCGGTTTCGCACATTGAGTTTCGACAGCACGCCGGTCATGTGATGCTTGACGGTCTTCTCCTGAAGCTCCAGCCGCAAGGCGACTTCCTTGTTGCTCAGCCCCTCAGCCACCAGCCGCAGGATTTCCGTCTGCCGCTCGGTGAGTTGCCGCAGGCGGTCCGCTATGCCGTTGGTGGGTTGCTGGGACTGGAGATCCGAAAGCAGCCGGGCCGACAGCGTCGGCGAAAGATAGCTCTCGCCGGCCGCCACGTTGCGTAGGATGTCGGCAAGCGCGCGAGATCCGATACCTTTGAGGACATAGCCGCACACCCCTGCATTCAGGGCCATGGTCACATCGGCATTGGCCTCCGAAACGGTCAGCATGACGATCTTCTGGGCGGGATGGCCGGCGAGGATGCCGGCAACCGCGGCCAGACCGCCGCCCGGCATGGAGATGTCGAGCAGCAATATGTCGGGCTGCACGGTCGCGGCGATGCGTTCGGCATCCTGCGCCGTGGCACCCTCGCCAACCATCTCGAAGCCTCCGATCTCCGACAGGCTGCGCGTCACGCCTTCGCGGAAGAGGGGATGATCGTCGATAATGGCGATGCGAATGACACCAGTCATGCTTGCTCCTCGACCGATAGACGGATTACCAAACGCGTGCCTTGCGGCCCGGTCAAGGTTTCGAACTGGCCGCCAATGCTTTCGACCCGCTCTCTGAGACCAGCGAGCCCGAGGCCCTCGTCCCGGGCCGGATCGAAGCCTGGTCCGGCATCCGATACTTCAACGTAAAGCCTGCCACCCTTCATTCCGGCACTCACCGCCTGATCCTTGCCTCGCGCGTGGCGATAGGCGTTGTTCAGCCCTTCCTGCACGAACCGATAGATGCTGATCTTCTCCGAGGCGCCGGGCTCTGGCAACTGTCCGGCCAGCGTGAGGGTCACGGACGTTCCCGTCCGCAGCTGGTGTTCGTTGACGGCCAGCCGCAGAATGTCGTTTGCGGCGGCCGTCTCTATCTGCGGCAGGACGAGGCCGGTGCAGATACCGCGTATTTCGCGCAATGCATCCTCCAGTGTCTTGCGGATCATCGCGACCTCGGTCGAGCGGCTTTCGCCCGAATGGCCATCGCCGGAAAACACCGGACTATCCATGCGCAGTGCCGCCAGCGCCACGAGTTGCGCCGGACCGTCATGGAGATCGGCGCCGATGCGGCGCAAATATCTTTCGTTGAGCGCGGTGGCGCGACGGGACGCCCGCTGCACGCGCAGTCGCAAGGCGCTGTTCTGCGTCACCAGACCTTGCAGCTCCGACACCTGGCGGCGCAGCGCGCCGCGCTGATCGTCGATGGTGCGGCTGCCGCGCAGGACGATGCCCGACAGGAGCAGGAAGGCCGCCAGCGTCGCGCCGGCCACGATCAGCCAGCTTGACCACAAAGCGGAGGCGAGCGTGGCTTTGAAGTCGTCGGCGATCTCATAGAATTCGGTGACGGCCACCACCTCGCCCGACCACGGCTCGCGCACGGGATTGTAGATCTCCAGCAACGGTACGCCGATCGCCTCTTCCTGGCTTTCGTTCTCATCGAACGTGTCGAACTGGGCGACGACATCGCCCTGGAAGGCGGAGCGCAGGCCACTGCTCGGTTCGAAGCGGCGGCCGATCAGCGCCGTCTCCTTGGCATAGAGAATCGTGCCGTCGCGGCTCCAGAGCTTGAACGATACGAGGCGCTTGCCGAGCGCGCCCTGGCCAAGCGTCTCGTCGAGCGCCTGCTTGACGGAGTCGCTGAGTTCCTGCTGCTTGCGCAAATCGGGAAGCAGCGGTGCAATCACGCTGTCGACATACAGCGCCGTCGTGGCGGCCGAATTGCGGATCACGCCGTCCCGGATCTGCCCCGTCACCCAGGCACCCACCACCAGCATGACGGCAAGCAGGCCAAAGCCGCCGGCAACGACGAATTGCAGGGCAAGGGAAAGCTCGCCCCAGCGCCGCGCCAAGTTTTGAAAAATACGAATCATGAACCCCTGACCGCCCTTCAATCGATAGGCTGGGCGATTTCAGCACATTGAGCTTCCGGCTTGCCGTTGCCAAGGCCTACGTTTGGCCGAGGTCGCTTGACGTCTCGGCGCGCTTCGGAAACAAGGGCCGCGACACACGCGGCGGAAGCCGCTTCGAGAGGGGATGGTACGTTGAGTTTTTCGGGATTGCTGCAACTCGGCTTTTCGACCGTCATTTTCCTGCTCGCGGCCACCGCCGCCAAGCAATGGGGCATGGCGCCGAACCTTGGCAAGATCCTGCTGACGCTGGCGCTTTATTCTTTGGGCAATCTGATCATGCTGCGGCTGATCCGCGAATTCGGCATGTCGGTGTCGTTCAGTCTGTCGGCCGTCATCCAGCTGGTCTCGGTGAATGTCGTCGCGTTGGTCTTCTTCGGCGAACGGGTCAACGCGTTGCAGGCGACCGGCATCATGCTGGCAATCGCCGCGGTGGCGCTGATCACGCTCGGACCCTATCTGCAAGGTCGGTTGTAACAGGCGAATTGCCGATGAAGAACGCCGCGAACACTCTGCTTAACCGGGTCGAATTCCCGGTGCTGCTGGCCGGCATGGTCATCGCCGCCGGCCTGTGGGGCTTCGAGGAGTTGATGGAGGTGGCGCGGGCCACGACGCCGCACGCTTTCGACACCGAAATCATGCTCGCCTTCCGCAAGGCGGGTCAGCCCGACAGCCCGATCGGGCCGCACTGGCTGGAAGGCGCGATGCGCGACATCACCAGCCTGGGCAGCGGCGTCGTGGTGGTGCTGATCGTAACGGCGGTAATCCTTTATCTCTTGCTTATCCGCAGGCCGGCGACCGCCCTTTTCGTCTTCGTCGCGGTGGCCGGCGGTCAAATCCTGTCGAGCCTCCTGAAAGCCGGCATCGATCGGCCGCGCCCCGAACTCGTCTCGCATCTGGTCAGCGAGAACTCGCTGTCCTTTCCGAGCGGCCACGCCATGCTCTCGGCAGTTACCTATCTGACGCTCGGCGCGCTGGCAGCGCGCTTCCTGCCGGGGCGAACGACGAAGATCTATGTGCTGTCGCTGGCCGTGCTGACGACGCTGCTGGTCGGCATCAGCCGCGTCTACCTCGGTGTACACTGGCCGTCGGATGTGCTGGCCGGCTGGTGCGCCGGCTTCGCCTGGGCGATGCTGTGCTGGCTCACTGCCTGGGCGTGGCAACGATGGCGCGGGCAGCGCCCGAACGGCGACAGCGAGACCGGCGACTAGATCAGCCGGTTGATCAGCCCGTGCCCGCAGCCCGTTAGCAGGAAAACCACCGACAGCAAGCATGCCGATGTCATGAAGGTCTTGAGAACAGTCATACCGCGTTACCCCACCCCAGATGGAACACCCTAGCCCGCAATTCCCAGGAAGTATCTGAAAAAAATGGTCGACCAGGCGACAACGCTTACGGCTCAGACGTTCATATTGATGGTTGAAACATCATAATAATGGTATTATACATTATTTCTGCAGACTCAGACGGGGATTCCGGCCGATGATCACTGCCGCGCAGATGCGCGCCGCAAGGGCGCTGGCCGGCATCGATCAGAAGACGCTCGCCGAGCGTGCCGGCGTTTCGCTTCCGACGATACAGCGCATGGAAGCAAGCGACGGTGTGGTCAGGGGCGTGGTCGACACGCTGATGAAGGTCATCCAGGCCCTCGACCGGGCCGGGGTGGAATTGATCGGCGAGAACCAGACCAGCGAGCGCGGCGGCCGGGGCGTGCGCCTCAAGCCTGTCGTGCCGCCAGATCCCAAGGCTGAGCCGGCATAAAGTCGCGACGGCGACCGCCGACAGTCCTGCCGACGATCCCGCCGCCTTTCAGGTACGGAAGGCAGTCAATGGATCAGACGCAGCGGGCGGTACATCAACCGGCCCACAAGTCGGCAAAGCCGACATTTTCCGAATTGTTCACGCCAAAGCTGGTGACGGTCTGGCGCGAGGGCTACACGCTCGCGAACTTCAAGGCCGACGTCATCGCCGGGCTGACGGTCGCCATCGTCGCGCTACCATTGTCGATGGCGATCGCGATCGCCTCGGGCGTGACTCCCGAGCGCGGCCTCTACACCTCGATCGTCGGCGGATTCATCATTTCGGCGCTCGGCGGCAGCCGCTTCCAGATCGGCGGTCCGGCAGGTGCCTTCATCGTGCTGGTGTCCGCTACGGTTGCCCGGGTCGGTATCGACGGACTGCTGCTGGCAACGATGATGGCGGGCGTCTTCCTGCTCGCCATCGGCTATCTCCGGCTCGGAACCTACATCAAGTTCATTCCCTATCCGGTGACGGTCGGCTTCACCGCCGGCATCGCCGTCATCATCTTTTCAGGACAGATCGTCGAACTGTTCGGGCTGAAGCTTGCCGGCAAGGAGCCGGGACCGCTGGTGCCGAAGTTGATAGCGGTCGGCGAGGCGGCCGGCACCATCAACCTCGCGGCGGCCTTCGTGGCGGTGTTGACGATCGTCACCATCGCCGGCCTGAGGCGCTGGCGGCCGACATGGCCCGCCATGCTCATCGCCATTGGGCTGGCATCGCTGGCCGTGGCGCTTCTTTCACTGCCCGCGGAGACGATCGGCACCCGATTTGGCGGTATCCCACGCAGTCTGCAAATGCCTGCCTTGCCGCCGATCGGCCTGGACAGGATGATTGACGTGCTGCCGGATGCCATCGCCTTTGCCTTGCTCGGCGCGATCGAATCGCTGCTGTCGGCGGTGGTCGCCGATGGGATGACGGGCCGGCGGCATCGTTCCAACTGTGAACTGGTGGCGCAAGGCTTTGCCAACATCGCGTCCGCCCTGTTCGGCGGCATCTGCGCCACCGGCACCATCGCCCGCACGGCAACCAATGTGCGGGCCGGCGCCCACGGGCCGATTTCGGGCGTGGTCCACTCGGCCATCCTGCTGGCGCTGATGCTGGTGGCCGCGCCGCTCGCCAGCTACATCCCGCTCGCCGCCCTTGCAGGCGTGCTGGCGGTCGTGTGCTGGAACATGTTCGAGAAACAGGCCTTCGCCACGCTGTTGCGCGCTTCGCGCGGCGACGCGCTGGTGCTGATGGCGACCTTCCTGCTCGTCATCTTCCGCGACCTCACCGAAGGGATCGTCGTCGGCTTCGTGCTGGGGTCGATCCTGTTCATCGACCGTATGGCCAAGAGCATCGCGGTCGAGGCCGATCAGCCGCTGGTGCGGGAGGACGAGGCCGACAGCACCAACGCCTACGATTCGAGCGAGGCGACCGACGCCGACACCGTCGTCTACCGCATCTCGGGCGCCTTCTTCTTCGGCGCCGCATCGACCGTCGGCACCGTGCTCGACCGCATCGCCGACCAGCGCAAGAACTTCATACTCGACTGCTCGGCCGTACCATTCTTCGATTCGACGGCGGCCAATGTCATCGAGGGCGCCGCGCACAAGGCCAGGCGCGCCGGTGTCCGCTTCATCATATCGGGTGCTGCCCCGCAGATACGGCGCATGCTGATCAATCACGGCGTCAAGCGTCCGCTGGTGACCTATGCCGCCTCGATCCGGGACGCCAGGGCGCAGCTGAAAGGGAAGCTGGAGGCAGAGTAGCAACTGATTTTGCCGGTCGGACAAGGTGCCCACCTGTTGAACTCTTGACCCTGAGTGGCTCACGCACGACGCGACGTGAACGACCGCATTGCGCCTATGTCGGCCGTAGAAGTCGGTCTCGCCATTGCCCGGAAGCAGAGGTCGCCGGCGAAGCGGAGCGATCGTCGTTGCCCAACATCTCGAGCACAGAATATCCGGCACTAAAGTGGACGGTTATGGCGAACCAGCAGCAGAGCGATGCCCAACGCCGGAAGCGTCGCCGTCGCGACGACGAGGAAGACGAATTGCAGGCCGGCCGACGCAGCGACCAAGCCGAGCGCAGGGCTGCCGAAGCCGAGCGCCACGTCGAGGAAGACGGTGTAGAGTCCCATGGCCAGGCCGCGGCTGCGTTGGGGAAGACGGCTTACGGCCTCGGCACCGAAACCGGGATAGACCAGCGAGTAGCCGAGGCCCGTCAGGCCCGCACCGACGGCGGCGAGAACGGGCCCGGGCGCAAGCCAGATCAGCATCAGCCCTGCCGCCTCGACCGCCACGAAGATCACAGCGACGCGCGCGCCCCCTAACCTGTCAGGCAGGTGGCCGAAGCACAGCCTTGCCGCGATCAGCGACGCGGCATAAGCGGTGAAGGGAAGCCAGACCGGCTGCCAGCCGCGTTCGGCAAAGAGCAGCGCGCCAAAGGACAGGATCGCGCCATAGCCAAGGCTGCTGAAAGCAGCTCCGATGCCAGGAAGCCAGACCGCTTGCGCCACGCTCGTCCATGATTGTCGCGCGGCACTCGCGGCGAGGCTGGTGCCACGCATCGGCAGGATGGCAAGCAGCGTCGCAAGCGGCAGGCCGACCGTCGCGAATGCGATCGCGGCGAAGCCGCTCGCCGCGTAAAGCGCAGATCCGATCGGCGCGCCTAGCGCTAACGCCGCGAACATCGCCGTGCCCACCCAGGCTATGACCTTTCCGGAGTTCTGTCCGCCCGCAAGGGAAAGGCCCCAGGCGACGCCGCCGGTGATGATGAAGCTCTCAGACGCGCCCAGTACCGCCCGGCCGGCGAAGAGCGCCGATGCGGACGCTACCGGCCGGTCGAGCAATGCCAGCGAGCCGAGGTAAATGAATCCCGCCAGGGCAGCTGCAATGAGGCCGACGATGACGGCCTGCTTGCCGCCGCGCCCATCGGCATAATTTCCGGCTCCAATGCGCGACAGCATCGAGGCGACGAACTGGCTGCCCGTCACCAGCCCGACTGCGAAGGGACCGAAGCCGAGCTGCTGGTGAAGATGTAGCGGCAGGACGGGTAGCGCCAAGCCGATCAGGAGAAAGCCGGCGAAGACAGCCGCCATGACTGGCACCAGTTCCGCTATCGCGCCATTTCGGTCTGAAGTCCGCGCCATTTGTGGCCACCGATAACACTTTGACAGCCGGCTGTTCCGATCAGTAACGTTCGTAGGTCACGCGCCAGCCCTCGGCCGGATTGTCCGGCGTGAGGACCAATTTGTTGTCCGAGACTTCGAATTTGCGTTTCATGCTCTTCCCGACAAGGTTGCGGACCAGGGAGGACTCGATCGTGATGACGAAGGTCTTGTCCTGGTCGTTGATGGTGATCGGCCCGTAATAGGCTTCGTAGCCATTCGCCGTGTAAGGCGTGTCAGGCGCCTTGGCGTCGGGGTTCTGGGCCTGCACCGAGAGAGTGCCGGCCTCGGTGAAGATGACCTGGCCGGAATATGGCACGGGCTTGAGGTTTCCATCGGCGCCGGCCTCGAGCGACCTCATGCGCCATGCGCCGATGATCGGGGACTCTTGGGAGAAAGCCGGCGTGGCGACCGAAAGCGCAAGCGCCAGGGCGGCTATCTTCAATCTCATCGTCATATGCGTGTTCCTTTTCTGAGTTGTGGGTGCGCACAGGCCGTCCGCCCAATCTTCGCTCACACCGAAAGCATGACCTTGATGGCGCGCCGCTCGTCCATGGCGCGGTAGCCTTCAGCGACCTCGGCCAACGGCAGCTTGAGGTCGAAGACCTTGCCGGGCTTGATCGCGCCCTTGAGCACACGATCCATAAGGTCGGGCAGGAAGCGGCGCACCGGCGCCGGGCCGCCCAACATGCGCTTCTGGCCGAAGAATAGTTTTTGGCCGTCGAAATTCACGCCGTGCGGCACGCCGACATAGCCGATGGTGCCGCCGGGGCGGGAGCAGGCCAGCGCCTGGTCGAAGGATTCTCCCGTGCCGACGCATTCCAGCACCGAGTCCGCGCCAACGCCCTTGGTGAGTTCCTTGATGCGCGCGACGCCTTCCTCGCCTCGCTCGGCCACAATATCAGTGGCGCCGAACTCGCGGGCGAGTTTTTGGCGGCTCTCGTGCCGGCTCATGGCGATGATACGCTCGGCGCCCATCTCCTTGGCCGCAAGCACGCCCATCAGGCCGACCGCCCCGTCGCCGACCACCACTACCGTCGATCCTTCTCGGACCTCGGCTGCGTCGGCCGCATACCAGCCGGTGCCGAGCACATCGGACACAGCCAGCAGGTCAGGGATGAGTTCGGCCGGCGGCACCTCGGCGGTGGCGACGAGTGTGCCATCCGCCAAAGGCACGCGGGCGTAAGGCGCCTGCGCGCCCGACATGAACTCGCGCTGCACACAGGACGACTGGAAGCCGAAGCGGCAATGCGGGCAGGTATTGTCGGAGAGGCAGAACGAGCCGACGACGAACTGGCCGGGACGGACCGTGCGCACCTCTGCGCCGACCTCGACGACGATGCCACAATATTCGTGGCCCATATGCATTGGGCCGTCGACCGGCTGCAGCCCGCGATAGGGCCACAGGTCCGAGCCGCAGATGCAGCTTGCCGACAGCTTGATGATGGCGTCCGTCGGCCGCATGATTTTCGGATCGGCGATTTCCTCGCAGCGGATGTCGCCTGGTTTGTGAAGAACGGTTGCGAGCATTTTGGTTCCTTTTCGAGTGGAGAAGATCAAGCGCCGTAGTCGGCGTCGCTGACATGTTCCAGCCAGTCCACGACCTTGCCGTCCTTGACCTCCTGGACGGCAATGTGGGTCATGGCGGTCTGAGGCGCCGCGCCGTGCCAGTGCTTTTCGCCGGGCGCGAACCAGACGACGTCTCCCGGACGGATTTCCTCGACCGGGCCACCCTGGCGCTGCACGCGGCCAAGGCCGGAGACGACGATCAGCGTCTGGCCGAGCGGATGCGTGTGCCAGGCGGTGCGGGCGCCGGGCTCGAAGGTCACCTGTGCCCCTTGGACCCGCCCGGCATCGAAGGGATTGAAGAGTGGATCGATCCGCACCGTTCCGGTGAACCAGTCAGTCGGCCCCTTGGCGGAAGGCCTTGTGCCTGCGCGAAGAATTTCCATGGTGATCTCCTTTGTGTCCTCAAGTGCGTTCGATGCGAAGCGGGAACTCGCCGCGAATGTGCAGGGCAGGCTCGCCCTCATCGAAGCGGCCGAGCCTGATCAGCCCGGGATGGCGATAGTCGGCGTAGAACATGGCCAGGTTGCCCCAGGGCATGAAATAGCAGAGGTCGTAGGGCTGCTCGTTGGCGAACGGACCACTTCCCTTCTCCGTCAGCTTGCGCGGCAGATAGGCGATCTTCTCGTTATGCGCGTAGTCCTCGATCTTGAGATCAAGCGGCAGCATGGAAAAGAAGTCGCGCGCCGACGGATTGTCGTAGAGCGTGGCGGTCATGGTGCGGCCGTTGAAAACCATCCTGATCTTCATGTCGGTTGACTCCTGGCTGACTGGGGCTTCGCCTTCTTGGCTGGCGGCTGCGCGAGGCAGGGCCGCCATAGCCAGCGCGGCGCCGAGCAATGTCCGTCGGTTAAGCGGTGCACGCTCGATGGTCATGGCAAGGACCTCCGGGCCAAATGCGATGCGGCAAGGGCGGCGAGCGCCGATCCACAGAGCAGCATCGCGCCGAAAGTGAATGCACCCCACCAGCCGACCGTATCGAAGAGCGTGCCGCCGATGGCGGCGCCGCCGGTGATGGCGAGCTGGATGACGGCTACCTGCAACCCGCCGCCTGCTTCCGCGTCGTCCGGCAACGTGCGGCTGAGCCACGTGCCCCAGCCAACAGGCGCGGCCGTGCCGAAGAAACCCCAGGCAACGAGCAGCGGCGCTGTAGGAATCGGCATCGCACCGAAGGCGATGAGCGCTACGGCCAGCGCGGCCATGACCAGCGGTATGACGATGAGGACGCTGAACAGGCGCGTGCGCAAAAGCCGGCCTATGCAGAGGGTGCCGAGCACCCCGGCCAGCCCCATCGCCAGCAGGATCGCCGAAAGCGCGGCGATGTCGAGCCGGGTGACGCTCTCGAGGAAGGGCCGAAGATAGGTAAAGAGCGCGAACTGGCCCATGAACAGCATCATGATCGACGCCATGCCGATGGCGACAGGAAGACGGCCGAGCAGCGCCAGCGGATTGCCTGGACGCTTCCTCTGGCGCGGGGGCAGCACCGGCAGGCTTATCCACTGCCAGGCCAGCGCCAGGAGCCCAAATGGCACGACGAGGAAAAAAGCGCCGCGCCAGCCGACATAGGCGCCAAGAAAACTGCCCAGCGGCGCGGCGATGGTGGCCGCAATGGCATTGCCGGCGTTTAGCATGGCGAGACCCTTCGGAACCATGTCTTGCGGCACGAGGCGCATGACGATCGCGGTCGACATCGACCAGAACCCGCCGATCGCGATGCCGAGCAGCGCCCGACCGACCATGAGAAACGCGTAGTTCGGCGCGAAGGTGACAGCCAGCCCGGACACGATGAGGAGAAGGGTGAAGCCGGTCACGACCAGCCGCCGGTCGATCCGGCGCGTGAGGCCGGCGACCAACAGGCTGGTCACGAGGGCGAAAGCGCCCGAAATCGAGATCGCCTGTCCCGTGCGGCCCTCGGTGATGCCGAGATCGGCCGCTAGCGGCGACAGCAGGCTGACCGGCATGAATTCCGACGCGATGAGCACGAAAACACACAGCGCCATCGACAACACGGCGCCCCATGCGGCGCGGTCTTCGACAAGCCTCGTGTCGTACGTCGTTTCCATAATTGGCATCCTTGCTGGGCGACCGGGCGGATCAGCCGCCAATCCCCGTCGCGATGCCACAAGATATTGCAGAGGAACCCATTCTATTAGACTAAGTAATTCGCATGGACTTATCTGTTCATGATATAAATGTCCGACGAGAGGTGCCTAGTGCAGCGCGATGGCATGAAGGATCTGCTATGGTTCGTGGCGGTCGCGCGGGAGCGCAGCTTCACCAAGGCGGCGGCCAAGCTCGGAACCTCGCAGTCGACCCTGAGTTCGACAATCAAGGAGCTTGAAGCTCGTCTCGGCGTCCGCCTGCTGACACGTACGACGCGGAGCGTCGCGCCGACCGAGGCCGGCGAGCGACTTTTCCAATCTCTTGTTCCCCGCTTCGAGGAAATCGAAGCCGACCTTGCAAGCCTGGTGGCCTTTCGCGACAAGCCCTCCGGAACGGTCCGTATCACGCTGTCCGACCATGCGCTCCAGACGACCGTCTGGCCGAAGCTGAAGCCGTTGCTCAGCAACTATCCTGACGTGCGCGTCGAGCTCTACAGCGACAACGGCATGAAGAACATTGTCGAGGAGCGCTTCGACGCAGGCGTGCGGCTTGGTGAGAGCATCGACAGGGATATGATCGCAGTGCGCATCGGGCCGGATTGGAGGCTCGTGGCCGTGGCTTCGCCGGAGTACTTTTCCCGCCATCCGGTTCCGAGTGCACCCCAGGATCTGGTCGATCATGACTGCATTAATATGCGGCAGGCGACGTTCGGCGGATTATATGCCTGGGAATTCGCCAGGGATGGCCGCGACCTTCGTGTGCGGGTGGAAGGCCAACTCACCTTCAATTCGTCCATTCCCATGATCGAGGCTGCGATAAGCGGCTTTGGGATCGCCTATGTCCCGGAAAACCTCGTCAGCCACCACATCGCCAAGGGATGCCTTAGGCTCGTGCTTGACGACTGGAGTCCGCCATTTGCGGGCTATCACCTCTACTATCCGAGCAGGCGACAGCTCTCGCCTGCGATGGCGATGATCGTTGAGGCGCTTCGTCATCGCATCTGACCTCAAGACTGTGCCTATGGATCATGAAGCTGACATTGGTAAATGGTAGGAGGCGATCGATTGCGCTCATAAATAGATCTGCGACAATGGCAGTGCTGGACGCGACGGTCAGCTGTCGAAGGCCAGTGAGCTGGATAGCTCCTCATGGGCGTCGACCTGTTGCTGCAGCAGAGCGAGTTTCTGCCTGACCATGCCAAGAGCATCGGCGCCGGCGATAAACCGACGGGGCAGCTCCGGCTTGTCGACCAGAGTTATCAGCGCCTGCGCGAGTTTTGCCGGGTCGCCAACTTGCTGGCCGTTCGCGGCTTTCCAGCCCGTTATCTGCTGGGCGCGACGTTCGCTGTAGTCGCTAACGGATGACGGAGCATATTGAGTGGATTCGTCCGTCAGCAGCTCCGTGCGGAAAAACCCGGGGTTCACGATCATCGTTTCAATGCCGAACGGCGCCACCTCGGCTTGCAGTGACTCGATCCAGCCGTCCACGCCGAATTTCGCCGCAGCGTATGCAGAACAGAACTCGAAGCCGACTAGGCCTGCCGTCGATGAGATTGCAATGACCTTGCCAGAACCCTGCGCGCGCATCACCGGCAGGACTGCACGGGTGACATTCATCGCGCCGGTCAGGGTGGACGCGAGCTGAAGTTCGATATGGGCCGGAGTCAGGTCCTCGAAATAGCCCGCATAGAAGCCCGCGGCATTGTTGACGAGCACGTCGAGCCGACCAAAGCGGTCGAGGGTTGCCTTCACCGCAGCGTCGGCGTCGGCCGGCTTGGTCACGTCCAACGTCGCGACCAAAAGATTGTCCGACTGGCCGATCGCCTTGGCGACCCGATCGGGGTTACGACCGGTCGCAACGACCTTATCGCCGATGGCTAACACCGCCTTGGCAAAGTCGAGGCCCATGCCTCGTCCAGCGCCGGTAATCATCCATACTCTATTCACAGCCGTATCCTTCCTGGCCAGTATCTTTTCAGTTTATGCAGCGTTGGCTTTTGGCACGTCCGTCTCAGCGGTGATGTTGAACCACCCGGTGGCGGACTGAATCACACCCCATAGCTTCGCTGGAATATCGATGCCCGCAACGCTCGACGGCCGGATTTCGGTCTCGATCAGATCCTCGCGGCCGCTCTTTGCCAGCTGGACCCACTCCGGGTTCATCACCAGTCCCTGCCCAACCGCGACGAGCGTGAGGCCTCTGTGCAGGGCGAGTTCCGCCTGAACAGGCGTCCTGACCTGGCCCGCGGCAACGACCGGGACCCGACAGCTGGCTCGGTGAGTGATCAGGCCAGCGATGGTGTCGCCCTCGGGCGCCTCTATAGGCTTTGCCTCGAGAACGCTCGTCAGAGATGCATGGAGGTAGTCCACACCTTCATCGATAAGACGTTCAATCAGCTCGTACGTGTCGGCAATACGCAAGCCACCTGCCTCGGGTTCCTCGGGTGACACCCGGTAGCCCACGAGGAAGGGGCGGTTCGCGTGTGCCGCGACCACTCGCTTTGCTTCACGCACCACGGCGATTGGGAAACGCATTCGATTTTCGAGCGTGTCGCCCCATTCATCGCCACGCTGATTGTAGAGAGGCGAGAAGAAGTTCTGGATGAGAAATCCGTGAGCACCATGCAGTTCGATGCCATCGAAGCCTGCCTTGATGGCCCGTCGTGTCGCCTCGCCAAAGGCGGTAATGATCGCGAGGATTTCGTCATTCGTCAGTGCACGTGTCCTCACACCGCCCGGATTGAAGGGACCGGGCGGGACTTCAAGCGCACTGGCGCTGACGACCTCGCCGCCGGGTATAAGTGCCGGCACGGCCTTATTCCCGGCGTGGAAGATTTGCAGGACGGCCAGGGCCCCGCCGCTTTTGGCCGCTGACGCCAGCCTGGAGAGGCTTGGGGTGAAACGGTCGTCGTAGGAGGCGAATTCGCCCGCAAAGCCGATGCCGTCGGGCAACACGTGGGTGCAGCCGGTGAGCACAAGTCCGACGCCAGTCGCCCGACGCCGGTAGTAGGTGATCTCCGCATCAGAGACCGTTCCGTCGTCGTTGGCCGACCACGTGGTCATCGGCGCCATGACAATCCGGTTGTCGAGGTTTAACCCGTTCGGAAATTGGAAGGGCTGGAAGATTTGTTGTGAGGTGTCCACAGCGTTTCCTTTCGACGCGCGTTATCTCCGGGGTGAAATAGCGAATAGGACTCGATACGATTAGCCGCTATAATCTGCATGAAGTTAGAAATGGGATTGATAAATGAGGCGCGGAGATTTCAGCGAGCTGGCCGTCTTCATCGCCGTAGCGGAGGCAGGCAGCTTCACACGCGCCGCAGCAAAGCTCGGCCTATCGCAGTCGGCGCTCAGTTACGCTGTCAGGACGCTGGAACAGCGCCTGGGAGTCCGGCTGATCTCACGCACCACACGCAGCCTGTCCGTGACCGTAGCTGGAGAGCGCTTGCTGCGAAGCCTGCGACCGGCCTTCGATCACATCGAAAGCGAGATCGCCGCCGTCAGCGCCCTGCGCGACAAGCCCACTGGCCTAATTCGCCTGACGACATTCCGGTATGCTGCCAAATCGGTACTGTGGCCCGTCCTCGCCAAACTCCTCCTGGAGTATCCGGATATCGAAGTGGAATTGAGCCTGGACGAGGGGCTGGTCGACATCGTTGCAAACAAATTCGACGCCGGAATCCGGATCGGCGAGCAGGTCCAGAAGGATATGGTGGCAATAAGGGTCGGCCCGGACCTGCGCATGGCGGTGGTCGGATCACCGTCGTATTTTGCAAACCGAACCGTTCCAAAGACACCGCGCGAACTTGGGGAACACAGAGGCATCAGCTACCGCCAGAAGACCGGCGGCGGGCTCTTTGCCTGGGAGTTCGAAAAAGGCGGTGAGGAACTTGAAGTCAGGATGAATGGCCCACTCGTCATCAACGACGGTGAAATGCTTGAGGATGCGGCTCTTGACGGGCTCGGTTTAGCATACACGTTTGAAAGCCAGGTTGCTCCGTTCATCGCGGACGGACGCCTTATCCGGGTACTGGAAGACTGGTGCCAACCCTTCTCAGGCTATCATCTCTATTACCCCAGCCGACGCCAGCACACGGCAGCCTTCGCTCTACTTGTCGAGGCACTCCGTTTCAAGGCGTGACAGGGGAAAAACGCGCTCAAACACGCCGCTCTAACTTGGCATAGCCCTGAGTTATCCTTCTCTCATATGCACAAGTCTGCAATGCGCCCAATATCGGCCGTTAAAGTTAGATGTGCCACCGCCTTACAGCGGACATTACCGGCGACCGCGCCCTGAGGGCGCAGTTGCGCCATTTGCTACCCTTCATGGCGCTTCTCCAGACCTGCCGTTCGCGGTGCGCCTGATGCGACTCAATGGTGCCATTCCCGGGGATTGCGGCGGGGCCACCCTTCCCGCCGCTATCGGTCTATCTGCTGCCAGCAACCGGGCTGGAACGGAAGAATGCCTATTTTGCGGGATCGTCGTTCCAGATGTCGCGATAAATCTGCCAGTTGCCGTTCTGTGCTTTCTTCCAGATCACTATTGCCTTGCCGGAGGCGTCTACGGGTTTGGAGTCTTTGCCGGGCACCTTGTACGTAAAACTGCTTAATTCAAACGCCAAATCTCCGCGCTCTTCCACTTCAACCGTGTTGAGCTTGAGATCGGAAACGCCATAGTCAATTATGCCCTGCCAAAACTTCTGAATGTTCTCCCGCCGATCTACTCGCATCCCATTCGGCGGCAACGCGACCGCGTCCTCAGCGTAGCTCGACGCTATGCCCGCGGCATTCTTGCTGTTCATCGATTTCATGAACTCGGCATTGCTGGCTTCAATGGCGTCTTTGGCCGACTGGGCATTGGCTGGTCCGAGACATAGCGCGGTGATGGCGACGACCAGCATGCAATCCTTCAATGTCATTTTATCCTCCCTTGCTGTGTTCTAATTGCCCCCACCGAGGTTATTTTAGCGTACTGCGGCGGCCGCGTGCCCGACAGGGCGCATTGAGGCATGCCGGTTCATCAAATATGATACTGTCGATCCTTGTCGGATGACGCGCTCGTGAAGAGCGCCGGCTGAATTGCGGGCTTTGGGACCGGGTTGCTGATCAACGGCCTGATTGTCCCGACGCCTTAGCTGAGCGGGGTGGTCCGACCGGTCTCTCAGTTTCCAATTCGAATCGCGGGACCAAGACCCGACCCGCGGCCGGCACTCGTCCTGGAGGACCTGAACGGCTTTAGTGCCGCGTCTCGTTCTTCTGAATGGTCTGTCGCTCGGTGGTCGACAGATCTGCTCCGCGACGGTCATCTCATCGAAGTCGGCAGGCACGCGGACGCCCACAACCTGACCCTCGGACCGAACGACTGGTCTCGGTCTTCGATGGGTCAAATTCCCTCGCTCGTATGCCCACTTGGAATGTCGGTCCCACGCGATCGCGAGCCCGAAGCCATCCGCCGGTTCCGGTGAACGTCGGCTATCGGGGCGGCGAAATGGGCTGATGAAGGTCGGCTTCGGGTCAGATCGCGTCGATGCATGGGGGCGCGTGAACGTCCGCTTCTCACATTCCAAGCCGCAAGTCCGCTTCCGGCGCCACTGCAGCACTTTCCACTTTGAGGCGAAATAATTCTCAACTATGGTCCGCCAGGCTTAAGGCATGGGGGATTGCCGATGGTTTTATCACGCAGGGGTGTCGTGCTCGGCGGCCTGGCGCTGGTCGCGGTCGGTGCAAACGGCAATATTGTTCAAGCCGCGGCGGCAAAATCCTTTTTCGCCGGCACCGCCAGCGACAACAATTTTGTCTATCGCAAGACCAACTTCGCCAAGATCGACAAGAGATGGCATCGCCAGATCGTTAAGTATTTCAGCAGCGAGCCGGTCGGCACCGTCGTGGTCGATACCCGCCACCACTTCCTCTACCTCATCATGGAAAACAAGACCGCCATCCGCTACGGCGTCGGCGTAGGCAAGGACGGCTTCAAATGGTACGGTCGCGCGACGATCGACCGCCGTGCGCTGTGGCCGCAATGGGTCCCGCCCCCCGAAATGCGCAAGCGCAAGCCGGACCTACCGCCCATGGTCGCAGGCGGCGCGTCCAACAATCCGCTCGGGCCGCGCGCGCTCTATCTGTACCGCGACGGCGCCGACATCGGCTACCGCCTGCATGGCACGCTGGAGCCATGGAGCATCGGCACCGACGCTTCCAGCGGCTGCATCCGCATGTTCCCGGAAGACATCATCGACCTCTACCAGCGGTGCCCGATCGGCACCGCGGTGGAGGTGCTGCCGCACATCGCCGACCAGGCGCCCGCTTCCACCACTGTCGAATGATTGGCGCATCATGAACCGCATGATTGAAAACACGCGCCGGCTGCTCGCCGCCGGCCTGCTGGTTCTGGCCGCATCCTGCTCGACCAGCAACACGCTGGCCCCGTCCACGCCCGACGTCACCAACGCCGAGATTGCCGGCTTCCAGAACGTGCAGCCGGGCAGCGAGGAGGATTTTATCCTCAATGTTGGCCGCCGCACCTATTTCACGCAAGGTTCGGCCGCGCTCGATTCTGTCGCCAAGGCCACCCTCGATACCCAGATCGCCTGGTTAGCAAAACATCCGCGCTGGCTGCTCAAGCTGCAGGGTTTCGCCGACGATCCCGGCGCAGGCGAAACGGCGCTGTCGCAGCAGCGCGCCGATGCGGTGATGGACTACCTAGCCGCCGGCGGCATAGACCGCAACCGCATGTGGGCCAAGGGCTACGGCAAGGACAGGCTCGTCCGCGACTGCCCCGACGCCGCCTGCAGGTCGCAGAACCGCCGCGTTGTGTCTAATTTGCGCGATGAGAGGGGCGGGTCGTAGGGGGCTGCTGTTTTGCTTGTCACCAAATCAGAGTCTCACACGGGACAACGGCATGGCTGCTTTGCGCCTCAAAGCGAATCTTCCGCCATCGGACAATGCGAGGTTCGACCGGCGCAGCCTACCGTCCAGGGGCTCCTCCGATCGTGACGCAAGGAATCTGTGCGCAAGCTGTCCGCTGCTGGAGCGCAGCGGCTTTTCGCACGAGCGGCTTTCGAATGTCCGTTTCCACACTTTGCGATATTCACTTGCAAGCGTCGCTTGCTGGAACTGCGTTGGTCAGTCGAAGGCCAATGGTATTTTTAATGGGAGGCTAATATACATAGACGCCCGAAGGAGCAGCGCCTGCCAGATACCTGAGGAATGCCATGCGGAGGTTCATCTTCACGGCAATGTGTATCGCTGCGGCAACGGCCGCTAGCGCCCACGATTGGTACGAAGACAAGATTGACCCGCAGATGAAATTCAAGTGTTGTGGCGGGTCTGATTGCCGCGCCATACCTCGCTCTTCGGTGCGGTTAAGGGTCGACGGTGGTTACATTTACTTGCCGCATAATTTCATCATCCCACGGGACCGTGTACAGGAATCCCCGGACGACCAATACCATATCTGCGAGAATGCCTACGCCGTAACCAATCAGCTGTACTTGCGTTGTTTTTTCGCACCTCGTGCCAAGATCTCTCTGCTTCTCCCACGTTGAGTTACATGCTGCGCGTCGCTGTAAGCTGCTCCCCTGGCCGCCGAGCCCAACGGACCTGAATGCGGCGGTGCGGCCGCTTTGCTTGGCAAGATAGAGTGCCGCATCCGCCTGACGCTGTTAACCGCGGCCAGGTTGGAGTCGATAGCCGAACGGCTGCTTTTCATCCTTTAGATCCAAGCGAGGACCGTCCGTTGGCGGCCCCAAAGGCGACATCAAACATCTGCTCGGCAAATGTCCGCTATTGGCGAATGTCTCGAAGATCGGTCCTGGGGCGCCGATTATGGTTCTCAGTCGAGCTTCAGCGCCGCAACTTCGCCCTCGTTCATCAGCGGCACATAGAGGACTGACTTGCCGTCGGTGCCGATGTCGGCGCTGCCCGGCTTGAAATGCGCCACCGCTTCCGGCGCGCCGCCGACATGATAGCGATAGAGCGTGCCGGTCATGTAGGCGGTGGCGTAGATGGTATCGCCGATGGCAATGACGCCGTCGAGGTCGGCGAATTTCTGCGCGCCCGGCAAGGGCGAAACCGCCTTTGTGGCGATATCGACCGACAGCAGACCGCCCGGCTCCGCCGTGCTGAAATCGGGCTTGATGCCCTTGCCCCAGGAGGCGACGATCAGCCTGATACCATCGGCGAAGATGCCGTTGGGCGAAGCCAGCATCGCGTCCGTGACGAACAGCTCCGGCCGGTCGCCGTCGATGCGGTAGATCGTGTCGGCCAGCATGTCGGTGACATAGACGTTGCCTGATTGGTCCGATGTCATGTCGTTCAGGAAGACCGCGTTCGGCACCGCGATGCTGGCGACGAGCTTGCCGCTGGCGAGGTCGACGACGCGAACCTTGGTGATGTCGGCGACATAGAGCTTGCCGCCCGCTATCGCCATGCCCTTGGGTGCGTCTATACCATCGGTCCAGTGCCGGGTGACCATCTTGCCGTCAACGGACAGCACGCTGAGATAGCCGTTGCCGTCGGCGTCGCCGGGATTGCCGACGATGTTGGAGACGATGATGCGATTGTCAGCGGCGTCGAACAAGGCCGATTCCGGCTGTTCGAGGCCGGTGGCGCGCCAGAGTTCGCCGGCCTCGGCAGTAGGCACTGCGGCGATGCCCATGACGACGAGAAAGGCTGAGGTGACGAAGGTTTTCATGGCTGGTCTCCTGTGGTGACAACGGAGAGCTATGATTTTCGATACTTTCCCGAAAGCCATATTACCACTAGTATCGAAATTCGATACGAAATTCCCTGCAAGAGGTGCATTCCATGAACGGCCTGATCTTCGACGCGTTGAAGCGGACACTGAAGGCGAAGGGCGTCACCTATCGCGAGCTCGCCGAGCGCATGGGCGTTTCCGAGCCAACGGTGAAGCGCATCTTTCACGAGCGTAATTGCAAGCTCGACCGGCTGATGGAGATCTGCGCTGCCGCCGGCGTCGAGCTCGAAAACGTGCTCGGCTCGATGAACCGGGGACCGGGGCCGGTCAACCACATCGCGCCGGAGATCGAGCGCAAGCTCGCCGGCCGGCCGGCACTGCTGTTTATCTTCGTCATGCTGTCGGAGAAATTCACGCCCGAGGGCATCATGCGCTCGCAAGGCCTCAGCGAAGCCTCGATGTTTCTCTATCTGCGCGACCTGGAGGAGCTCGGTTTGATCGCGCTCGGACGGAGTCTGTCGGCAAGATTGCTGGTCGAGACGCCGATCCAATGGAATTTCGAAGGGCCACTGCGGCCGCTGTTCGAGATGACCAACAAGAACTTCATCGGCTGGGCCATCACCCATATCGAGAACGAAGCGACCTTCGTCAGCTTCTCGAGGCGGATGCGGCCGGAGACGGCGGAGATGGTGCGGCGCGAGGCGCAGGACCTCGCCGATCGCGCCAAACTGCTGGCCCATCACGACCAGCACACCACGCCGGAAGACGGGTTGGTCGGCTACAAATGGACGTTTGCCTTTGGTGCAACGCCATTTCCGGCAATCATGCCGATCGGGCCGCATCCGCGCGATGCCGGCGCGTTCGATCGGCCCGCCGCTCCCGCAAAGGGACGCCGCCCGTTACCGGCCTGACACGGCCAATCATCCCGAGCAGGATAGGGCGCGTTGGGATAGAACAGATCCGGCACCAACACGGATTGCCCCTCTGCAGCCAGGCATTCCGCCATTGCGCCCAGCGCCGGCCGCGGGCTGAACGCATCCATGTGGAGAATGACACCGGGCGCTGCGGTTTCTGGTGACCTGAACAGGGAAGCCTCCGCCTGTCCTGCTTCGGTTTTCACCATGATCTTTTGTCCGGACATTTTGCTCTTTGCAGCCGCGGTTCAGAAATGAAATCACATTCATGATAGAGTTCGCGCACTGATTTGCCAGGCTGTAGAGGTCGGGTTTGCCGAATGCGTGCCCCGTGAAATCGAAGTGATCCTATGCCGACCGCGCCAACACTTGAACTTCGCCGCTATTCGCGCCTGAAAAATTTGCGAGCGCGCGCAGAACGCCAGGGTGCTGCATTGCAGTTCTGGGCCCGTACGGCATCGCTCGCTGTGATCTCCTGCTTCCTTTCATTGATCAGCCACTGGGATGCTTCGCTGCTCTTCGTGCTGGCGGGCCTCGTGCTGTTCCAGCTCGTCGGCCTGATCCAGTTTCTCTTTGCGCGGCGTCGCACGGCGCGATGGTGGATCGGTTACCTCGTCGGTACGCTGGACATCATTCTGTTGACCGTTCTGCTGGTAACGCCCAACCCGTTTTCCCTGGAGGTCGCGCCGGCCGCGATGCAACTGCGCGAGGGCAGCTTCAAATTCCTGCTGATTTTCGTATGCCTTGGCGCGCTGACCCTTTCGACACGATTGGCGCTCTATCTCGGCGCGCTCGCGGCCTTGACATGGGCGATCGGGGTGGGATGGGTGATTTCTCATCCGGGAACCGTCATTCCGGCGACGAACCTCTATTCCCTGCCGATGACAGAGCGACTGAACCTCTATCTCAACCCCAATTTCGTCGATACATTTGCGCAGGCGACCAACGTCTTGGTTGTGCTGATTATCGGCGCGATCATGGCGCTGGTTGTCTATCGTTCCCGACATCTGTCGGAAGACTATGTTAAGGCAGAGCGCGCCCGCGCCAATCTCGCCCGGCATTTTTCGCCCAATGTCGTCGACCAGCTCGCCACCGATGACGAGCCCTTCGGCCCGGTCCGCCGGCAGGATATCGCGGTGCTGTTCGCCGACATCGTCGGCTTCACACACTATTCCGAGGATCATCCCGCCGAAGCAGTGTTCGAACTTCTGCGTCAGTTCCACCGTCGCATGGAACAGGTCGTTTTCGACCACCATGGCACCGTCGATAACTATATCGGCGATTGCATCATGGCGACATTCGGGGTTCCGCAAGCCAGCCATGACGACGCGAGTCGGGCCATCCAGTGTGCTGAAGCGATGGTCGCCGCTCTCGAAGACTGGAATGTACAGCGGGTGTCCAGAGGATACCCGCCGCTGGACGTTCGGATCGGTGCACAATATGGCGCAGTGGTCATCGGCGCGGTCGGCAGCGAGCGCAATCTGTCCTTCGCGGTGGTGGGCGACACCGTCAACGTCGCCAGCCGTTTGCAGTCGCTCTGCCGTGAGCTTCAGGCGAATATTTGCTTTGGGTCACGACTGATTGAGGCCGCGAAGGCGGAATCGCCCACGACACAGTTGAATGCGCGCGATCATGGACCGGTGAGCATCCGCGGCCGGGACGAACCGGTCCATGTCTGGGTCGAACACAGAGCCGAAAACCAGGATGCTATTGCGGTTTCGGCGTAATATAGGCCGCCATGTGAAACGCCTGCACCTCGGCTGGATAGCGGTAGGCCGCGCCATAGGGGCCATCATGTGTCTGAGGCGATTGCGCCAGCCTTTGCGGCTGCAGCATCTGTGCTTGCCTTGTCGTCCCAGACCATCTGCCGGTAGTCGAAACCATATTCCAGCGTCGGCTTGACGATCCGGAAATAGGGCGACAGGTCGAAATCGCGCGGCGTGTAGAGTGAGTGGTGGCGGATGTGCAGGATTTCCTTGCGCGAATAATTCGACTGCGCCGAAGCGCGGCCGGGCGCACGGGTGATCTCGGGCAGGATCGGATAGCGGATCTGGCCATAGGCCTCGGCGATCAGCGTCGAGCAGATCGCCCGTGTCGGATCGCCGGAGCCGAAGGCCAGCATGCGGCGGCGCCAGCGCACCGGCACCGGCGGCGTAGGCAGGAAGAACCGCAGCATGTCGAAAATGTTCTTGAGGTCGTATTTCAGGCCGAGTTTGCTGACCATGAAGGCGACGACCTTGTCACGGTCCTCCGGGGCCAGCCCGCTCGCCCGGCAGATGCGGGTGTTGTAGGTGCGATAGCGCGACAACGGCACGGCGATGCAGCCTTCTCCGATCGTCACCTCGATCAGCCGCCGCCGCTCCGTTCCGTCTTCCGGTTCGGCCAGCGCGTCGCCCACATAGAAGGCCGCATGCGACCAGGTCGACTGGGTCAGGTACTTGATCGCCGCCGAGATCTTCTGGTTGCCCTCGATCAGCAGGATGTCGCCGGGCTCAAGCGTGCGGCGCAGCGTCTCGGCATCGGACGGCGTATAGGGCTCGTAGCCGGAAGATTCTTCCTGCAGCCGGCCGGCAAGCCAGCGGCCAAGTCGATCCAGAAGCGTGTCGCCGGGCGCGGTCATGTCCTATGGCGATTAGCATAGGCGGGCGGCTGCGCGCCAGCCGCACGTCGGTCAGCCAGCCGCGGCACTCGCGTCTTCCGGCGGCGGAGCCAGATCGTCGCGCGCCTTGCGGGCCAGCTTTTTCGTCGAGCGTTTGGGGCTGTCGCCGAACAGTTCGGCCGCCTCGGCCAGACAGCTCTTTTTCAGCTGCTTCTCCGACCGCTTCAAAAGCTTGCCCAGAAGCTTCGTGTCCTCGGGCGGTCCGAGCGGGCGGTCATCGGCCTCGAGCAGGCCGCGCATCACCAGCACGTCGTGCAGGTCGCCCAGCCGCTCGCCCAGCTCGTCGACCGCCTTGCGCCGGGCCTTGA
Source organism: Mesorhizobium sp. M0621 (assembly GCF_040320745.1). Lineage (NCBI taxonomy): Bacteria > Pseudomonadati > Pseudomonadota > Alphaproteobacteria > Hyphomicrobiales > Phyllobacteriaceae > Mesorhizobium > Mesorhizobium sp. M0621. The sequence continues at coordinate 43,342 of NZ_JAMYQF010000025.1, forward strand.
TCGGCGTCGGCCACAGCCTGCCGAGCAGCGACAGATGCATGCCGTGGGTCTTGGCCGCCTTGCGCAGATCGTGGAAGTCATTGGCTTCGCCGCGCGATCCGGCCTTGTCCAGCGCCTTCCTGGCACGGCGCAAGGTGATGCGGGCGCCTTCGGCGAGCACGTCCGCGGCCTGTTCCGGCTGATCGGGCAAGGCAAGGCTTTCGATCCGCTTAAGGCCGTCCTCGCAAGCGGCTGCTGCGGCACCGATCGCCGCTTCGAGCCCGCTGCCTTCGTGCATTTCATGCTGGTGGGCAATCAGCCTATCGCGCACCACGCCCAACCGATCGTCGGCGCTCTCTTTGGGAAAGCTTGCCGCCAGCCGGTCGATGGTCTCGATCAACGCCGTCGCTTCGCGTGGGCCGGCAAGCAGAGCCGCCACGTTGCGGTAGCACTGGTTTTCGGTCTCGCAGAATGTTTCGTCACCGGAACGAACGAGACGCAGCAAGGCACGCGCGTTCTTCAGTCGCTTGCGGCATTTGTGCAGCGCCTGCTCCGGCCGGCTACGCGCGGCGTCAAGATGATGCAGCGCCTTGCCGATTTCCTCGGCAAGAATACGCCTGACCTCGCCGGTCAGCGGCAGGCGCGGATCGATGCGAAAGCTCATGCGGCGATCTCCGGTATCCCCCCGAGGGCGAGCGACGCGTTGTAGAATTTCTGCTCACCGGTGACTTCACGGCCGAGCCAGTCAGGCAGCATTTCGTCCGGCACGTCCTCCGGCGTCTCGAGTTCGGCGACCACAAGTCCCGCAAGCGACCCGCCAAAAACATCGACTTCATAGAGATAGCCGCGATGCCTAACATGGTGACGTGTCTTCTCGATGACACGTCCGATGGCGAAATCCAGCATCTCCACCGCCTCCGACAGCGGGATCGAATATTCGAATTCGTCGCGCTCGCGCGCCTTGCTGCCGAATTTCAGCGTCAGCTTGGCGGAAGTGCCATCGCTGATGCGCACGCGCACCGTGCGCCCGGGGCCGGCGGCGAGATAGAACTGCTGGATGCGGATATCCGCCTCGGCCAGTTCTAGCCATGCGGTGCTGGAGACCAGGAATTTGCGTTCGATTTCCTTGCCCATGGCCGCGCACTAAAGCGGTTGCCGCCGTCCATGGCAAGACAATGGCGTACACAAGTTGGCGCTCACGGGTTGACTTTAATCAATCGATTGATTAAATAACGCTCATGGCAAAGTCGCCCGACCCCCAAAGCCCTCGTCGCGAGCCGACCGAGATGACGCGTGCGGCTCTTGTGCGGGCGGCGCTGAAACTATTCGGCCGAAAGGGTTTTGACGGCACCTCGACGCGCGAGATTGCCGCGGAGGCGCACGCCAATATCGGTTCGATCGCCTATCATTTCGGCGGCAAGGAGGGTCTTCGCACCGCCGCCGCCGACTTTATCGTCGAAACCGTCCAGACGGTTGCCGGCCAGGCGCTCGGCAATATGCAGGCAACCGCGCGGGGCAGTCCCGAGGCGGCGCAGGCCCAACTCTTCGCGGCGCTGGAGCGGATGGTCGGCTTTGTCGTGGCAAGTCCGCAGGCCGGCGAGATCGTGCAGTTCCTGCTGCGCGAGCTTTCGCATCCGACGGCGGCCCTCGACCGCATCTATGACGGCGTCTTCGAGCCGACGCATCGCCGGATGTGCCAGCTCTGGGAACAGGCGACAGGCGAGCCGGCCGAAAGCGAGGCCACAAGGCTCACCGTGTTCACGCTGATCGGCCAGGTCATCTATTTCCGCATCGGCCGCGAGGCGGTGATGCGCCGCATGGGCTGGCACGACATCGGCGCCGCCGAGGCCGCCAAGGTGGTGGCGGCCACATCGGGCAATCTCAAGGCCATACTGGCTGCCAGGAAGAGGCAAGGATGAAGGGGCAAAGACCATGAGCTTTCTGTGTTCGCTGCCGCTCGCCGCGCAGCTCTTCTCGGCCTGTGCCCCGGCTGCCCCGCTGGCCGTCGGCTATGTCGAGGGCGACTATGTGCTGCTGGCGCCGATCGAGGTGGCGCAGGTCGAGACCGTCACCGTGAAACGCGGCGACCGTGTGGCGCCCGGCGCGACCGTGGTGACGCTGGAAAGTGCCGATATGAAGATCGCGGTGGCGCAGGCCGAGGCCGGGCTTGCCCAGGCGCAGGCGCAGTTGGCCGACCTGCAGATCGGCAAGCGGCCGGAAGAGATCGCGGTGCTGAAGGCCGAGCTCGACATGGCCAGTGCCCAGGCCGCCGATGCCAAGCGCAAATTCGACCGCGCCGCCGATCTGTTCAAGCGCGGCGCCGGCACGCAGGCCGATTTCGACACTGCGTCGGCGACGCTGGAGACGGCCAATGCGCAGGTCGGCCAGGCCAGTGCCAATCTCGCCGTCGGCGGCCTGCCGGCGCGGCCCGAAACAATCAAGGCCGCCGACAATCAGGTCAAGCAGGCGCAGGCGACCTTGGAGCAGGCGCAGTGGCGGCTGTCGAAGCGTGTGCTGGCAGCGCCCTCGCCAGGCCGCGTCAACGATGTCATCCGCAATCCGGGCGACACATCAGGTCCGACCGCGCCAGTCATTTCGATCCTGCCCGACGGCGCGGTGAAGCTTAGCGTCTACATACCGGAGAGCGCCTTCTCCTCGGTCAAGGTCGGCACCTTGCTCGGCGTCCATTGCGACGGCTGCGGCCCGGATGTGAAGGCGCGGGTCAGCTACGTCTCGCCCGATCCCGAATTCACCCCGCCGGTGATCTACTCCTTGGAGAACCGGCAGAAGCTGGTCTACCTCGTCGAGGCGCGGCCCGAGGGCGATGCCGGCCCGCTGCAGCCGGGCCAGATCGTCGATGTCGATCTGGCGGACAGCGCAAAATGAACGTCATCGACGTCCATGGCCTGGTCAAGCGTTTTGGCGACAAGACCGTCGTCGACCATGTGACGATGACGGTCGCCGAAGGCGAGATCGTCGGCTTTCTCGGGCCCAACGGTTCGGGCAAGACCACCACCATCCGCATCATGTGCGGCCTGCTGACGCCCGACGAAGGCGAAGGCACGGTGCTCGGCTTCAACATCCGCACCGACAGCCTGCGCATCAAACGCGAAGTCGGCTACATGACGCAGAAATTCTCGTTCTACGAGGATCTGACGATCGGCGAGAATCTCGAATTCGTGGCGCGGCTCTATAGGCTGAAGCCGGTCGAAGAGCATGTCGCCGGGACGCTTGAAGACCTCGGCCTCACCACGCGCCGCAACCAGCTCGCAGGCACCTTGTCGGGCGGCTGGAAGCAGCGTCTGGCGCTCGCCGCCTGCATCATGCACAAGCCGAAATTGCTGCTGCTCGACGAGCCGACGGCCGGCGTCGATCCGAAGGCGCGGCGCGAGTTCTGGGACGAAATCCATCGCCTCGCCAGCGGCGGGCTGACCGTGCTGGTCTCCACTCACTACATGGACGAGGCCGAGCGCTGCCACCGCATCAGCTATATCTCCTACGGCAAGATGCTGGCCACCGGCACCGTCGCCGAGGTTGTGGAGAACGCCGGGCTGACCACGTACGTTCTGCAGGGTCCGCGGCTCGACCAGGTGGCCGAAGCGCTTCAGGGCCGGCCCGGCGTCGACCAGGTGGCGCCGTTCGGCGCGACGCTGCATGTCGTCGGCTCCGACAAGAAGAAGCTGGAAGCAGCGCTCGCCGATGTCGAAAAGCAGCACAAGGGCGTGAAAGTTTCGCCTGGCGAAACCAGCCTTGAGGACGTCTTCATCCAGTTCATGTCCGGCTCGAAGGACAACATGGCATGAACAACGTCTTGTCCTTCGCCCGGCTTGGTGCGCTGCTGATCAAGGAATTCATCCAGATGCGGCGCGACCGCATCACCTTTGCCATGATGCTCGGCGTGCCGCTGATGCAGCTGGTGCTGTTCGGCTACGCCATCAACAACGACCCCAAAAGCCTGCCGGCCGCACTCGTGGCAACGAGCAGCGACCCCTACACGCGGGCCATGGTCTCGGCGCTGCAGACCACCGGCTATTATCGCTTCGACCATGTCGCACGAAGTGCCGAAGAGGCCGAGTTCCTGATGGCGCGCGGCGATGTCGCCTTCGTCGTTACCATCCCCGCCGATTTCGCCCGGCGTGTCGAACGCGGCGACAGCCCGCAGATCCTGATCGAGGCCGACGCCACCGATCCGGCCGTCGCCAGCGGCGCCATCTCGACGCTTGGCACCGTCGCCAGCCAGGCTCTGCTTCGGGCGCGCGGCATGCAGGAGGCGGCCGCCGAGGCAGCGCTTGGCCAACTCGAAGTGGTGGTGCACCGGCGCTACAATCCCGAAGGCATCTCGCAATACAACATCGTGCCCGGCCTGCTCGGCGTCATCCTGCAGATGACCATGGTGATGATGACCTCGATCGCACTGACGCGCGAGACCGAGCGTGGCACGATGGAGAACCTTCTGGCGATGCCGTCGAGCCCGCTCGAGATCATGCTGGGCAAGGTGCTGCCCTATCTGGCGGTCGGCGCCGTGCAGGTGGTGGTGGTGCTGGCGGCGGCGAAGCTTTTATTTGCTATCCCGTTCACCGGATCGATGTCGCTGCTCTTGACCGCCGTGCTGATCTTCGTGCTGGCGCTGGTGCTGCTCGGCTATACGATCTCGACCATCGCCCGCACGCAGATGCAGGCGCTGCAGCTCACCTTCTTCTTCTTCCTGCCGTCGATCATGCTGTCCGGCTTCATGTTTCCCTATCGGGGCATGCCAGGCTGGGCGCAGGTATTCGGCGAGATACTGCCGCTGACGCATTTCCTGCGCATCATTCGCGCGGTTATGCTGAAGGAAGCCGAACTGCCGGCGGTGGCCGGCGAGATTGGCTGGCTGGTGGTGTTCGTGGCTTTGTTTGCCGGCGTAGCATTGGTGCGGTTCAGGCGAACGCTGGATTAGACGCCGCCTTGAGCGTCAGGGCGCTTTTGCAGCGCAGAAGGTTTTTGGAAGCCGGCGGGACAGCACCCCCCTCTGGCCTGCCGGCCATCTCCCCCGCAAGGAGGGAGATTACGCACTCCAACCGCTTTCGCCAACCTCCAGCATTGCAGAGATAAGCGGCACCTCGAGGCTGCGATCCCCCCCCTTGCGGGGGAGATGCCCGGCAGGGCAGAGGGGGTGTGAAGGATCGCTGCAGCTATCATTCTGCGCCGGTGCAATTCGGCAGCCAGCTATGCCGCCATGATCTCGGCATACGTCCCGAAATCGACATTGCCGCCGGACAGCACCACGGCAACGCATTTGCCCGATAGCGCGATCTCGCCCGATGACAGTGCCGCCAGCGCCACGCAGCCGCCGGGCTCGACCACCAGCTTGAGATAGGCCATGGCGTCGCGCATCGCCTGCGCGGTTGCCTTGTCGGAGACGGCGATGGCACCAGTGAGGTTCCTGCGGTTGATCTCGAAGGTGATCAGGCCGGGCTCGGCGGTCAGGATCGCGTCGCAGATCGAGGCGTGGCCGGGCTCGTTCGAAACCCTGGCGCCCGCGGCCAGCGAACGGCGGGTGTCGTCGAAATACTCGGGCTCCACCGCCCAGACCGCGGTGTCGGGCGAGGCGTCCTTGACGGCAACGGAAATGCCGCTCGACAGGCCGCCACCGCCGCAGGGTACGACAACCGCGTCGAGGCTGACGCCAAGCGCTTTTGCCTGGCGCATCAATTCGAGGCCGATCGTGCCCTGGCCGGCAATGATGGCCGGGTCGTCGAAGGGCGGCACCAGCACCATGCCTTTTTCGAGGTAAGGGCGGATCACGGTCATGCGGTCGTCGCGAAAGCGATCGAACGGCACCACTTCCGCACCCATCTTGCGGACATTGGCGATCTTCATCGCCGGCGCGTCGGCCGGCATGGCGATGACCGCCTTGACGCCGAACATCGCCGCCGATGCCGCGACGCCTTGCGCATGGTTGCCCGACGAGAAGGCGACGACGCCCCGGCTGCGTTCCTCTTCGCTGAGCGACGACAGCTTGTTGTAGGCGCCGCGGAACTTGAACGAGCCGGTGCGCTGCAGCGTCTCCGGCTTGAACAGTATGCGGGCGCCGAAGCGCTTGTTCAGCTCCTGCGATTCGATCAAGGGAGTTTCGACGATCAGACCGGATAGACGCGCGGCGGCGGCGTGAATGTCGGCGATGCCGGGAGGGGTGGTCATGGCGGGTCCTGCAAAGATGTGGTCCGGCCATGGTGCACGGAAAGGCCCGCGCGATGCCAACGAAAAGATGTGATGGTTACAAAGTTTGGTCGATATAGGCCGGGCCACTGTCTCCAGCGCCTCGGCCGTCACACCCCCCTCTGCCCTGCCGGGCATCTCCCCCGCAAGGGGGGAGATTGGCAGCTCATGCGTTGCACCAGCTTTGAGACATTGGAGATTGGCGAAGGCCGAAGCGACATCCGATCTCCCCCCTTGCGGGGGAGATGGCCGGCAGGTCAGAGGGGGGTGCTGTCCCGCCGACATCTCGCAAATTCACCCCAACAGCGTCCTCTGCCTCTTGCTCCCACCCAGCTTGCGCCAGTTGTTGAACCGGTGGCTGGCGGCGGCGAATGAAATCTTCATCTGCTGGGCGACTGAATAACGCGACTTGCCTTCGTCGAACATGCGGTAGCAGCACTCGACGCCTTCCTCGGTCAGTTTCCCGTCCGGGGCCTTGTTGTGTGGGTTGGCGGGATCGAATTTCTCGACCTGCTGTTCGACCAGGCCTTTCAGGCGCTGCAGGTCGGCCTCGATGCTGGCGATGAGATCGAGAACGGGCTTGGGATCATAGGGGTGCGGAGGCTTTGTCGCCGTCATCTGCTGGCTCCTTGTTCTTGGCTTGGCTCAGTCATATAGGTGAACATTCACTGATAATGAAGGCCTTGCTTCGCGCGCGGGCTTCAACAATTCTTGACCGCGACCCAAGCGCGCGATTGACCGAAGGCGCGCCAAACCCTAGTTTAGAACTATTCTAAACTAGGGTGAATTCCTCATGCTTTCCCGCGTCTTCGGCTTCGGCCGCCGTTCCTTCGAATCGCTCTCCGAAAAAGAAATCCTGGCGCTGGCCATTTCGTCCGAGGAAGACGACGGTCGTATCTACCGGGCCTACGCCGACGGACTGGCCGACACCTTTCCGCAATCGGCAAAAGTGTTCGAGGAGATGGCCGAGGAGGAGGACGGCCATCGCGATGCGCTGATCGAGCTCTTCCGCGATCGTTTCGGAGAGCGCATTCCGCTGATCCGGCGCGAACATGTGAAGGGTTATTACGAGCGCAAGCCCGACTGGCTGGTGAGACCCCTTGGCATCGAGCATGTGCGCAGCCAGGCCGAGGCGATGGAGCGTCAGGCCTATCTGTTCTACGTCGAGGCGGCCAAGCGCACCACGGATGCCTCGACCCGGAAACTGCTCGATGATCTAGCGTTGGCGGAACAGGGTCATGAGACGCTGGCGCAGCGCCTGGAGCAAAAGCACGTGCCGGGCGAAGTGAAGGACGAAGAGGCCGCCGCCGAGCAGCGCCAGTTCATCCTCACCTATGTGCAGCCGGGGCTTGCCGGACTGATGGATGGGTCTGTGTCGACACTGGCGCCGATCTTCGCCGCCGCTTTCGCCACGCATGACACCTGGCAGACCTTTCTGGTCGGGCTTGCCGCCTCGATCGGCGCCGGCATTTCGATGGGCTTCACCGAAGTGGCTTCCGACGACGGCAAACTGTCGGGCCGTGGTTCGCCGGTAAAACGCGGCATCACAACCGGCGTCATGACGTCGGCGGGTGGCCTTGGCCACGCATTGCCCTATCTCATCCCGCATTTCTGGACGGCGACAGGTGTCGCGGCAGTCGTGGTGTTCTTCGAACTGTGGGCGATTGCCTTCGTCCAGAACCGCTACATGCAGACGCCCTTCCTGCGTGCCGCCTTCCAGGTGGTGCTGGGCGGCGCCCTGGTGTTCGCGGCGGGTGTGTTGATCGGGAATGCGTGACCAGCTTCACTCACCCATTCACTGCCCGACTATCCCCAGGCGCCTCGTCCCTCTCGGTCAGCCCATAATCGCGCACCACATGCGCAATGCGCAGACGGTAGCCGGCAAAGATACCGCCGCGGCCGGCTTTCTGCGCCTGCCGGTGTTCCTCGGTGTTGCGCCAGGCCTTGACCGCCTCCTCATCGCGCCAGAACGACAAGGACAAGATGCGGTTCGGGTCGACCAGGCTCTGGAAGCGCTCGATGGAGAGAAAGCCGTCTATGCCGTCGAGCAGCGGCCGCAAGTCGGCGGCGATGCTCAGATAGGCATCGCGCCTGCCCGCCGCCGGCTCGACCTCGAAGATGACGGCGATCACGGCAGCACCAGTTTCGCGTGCGGTCCCGAGACGTGTTTCAAGAACATGCGGTCCTCCTTCAGAATGAATCTTTCGCGCCTGGCGAACTCGTAGTTTGCCTTGCCGGCGGGATCGGCGGCAAGCCGGGCCCGGTAGGCTTCGTACGCCGCCAGGTTCTCGATGTTGTAGGCGGCGTAGGCGGTCGTCGCCGAGCCCTCATGCGGCGCGTAATAACCGATCAAATCGGCGCCGCAGCGCGGAATGGCCTGGCCCCAGTTGCGCGCATACTCCTCGAAGGCCGCCTTGCCGAACGGGTCGATCTCGTAGCGGATGAAGCAGGTAATGGTCATTGTGGTCTCCTTGGGTTTCTGCGTCGATAGTTCGAGCGGCGTCGAAACATTGTGTTGCCTGACCCGCTAGGTCTGCCAGAACGATTTCGCGCATTCGCGGCGCACCTCTTCCGGTGTCAGGCCAAGGTCGCGCAGCAGATGATCGTCGATCTCGGCAAGGTCGAGACGCTGCAAATGGCGGTCATACCAGCGGGCCAGCAGCCGCGTGCGCAGCCAGGTGACGAACGGGAACGATTGACGGTCGGGAAGCGGTGCTGAGGGGGAAGCGGTTCGTGCGGTCATTGTCGTCTCCTTGATCTGATCGGAGAATAGTGGTTATCTGACATGAATGCTTCGATGGGGAACGAACTATGCGCGAAGGACCCGACGTCGCCCGCATCGCCAGCCTGGTCGGTGACCCGGCGCGGGCGAACATGCTGAATGCACTGATGGGCGGCACGGCGCTGACGGCCAGCGAACTGGCGCTTGAGGCCGGCGTCTCGCTGCCGACCGCCAGCTCGCATCTGGGCAAACTGATGGAAGGCGGGCTGCTGACCGTGGCGAGCCAGGGCCGGCATCGCTATTACGGCCTCGCCGGTCCGCAGGTGGCAGGCATGATCGAGGCCATCACCGGCGTCGCGGAAGCCGTTGGGCCAAAGCGCGTTCGGCCGGGCCCTCGCGACGGCGCCATGCGGGTGGCGCGCGTCTGCTACGATCACCTCGCCGGCGAGCAGGCGGTGGCGATGCTCGACCGTCTTGTCGCCAAAAAAATTCTTCTGCGCGACGACAAGGAGATCAGGCTCGGGCCGGCGGCCGCATCGCATTTCGCCGCCATCGGCATCGATGTCTACACCAAGCCGCGCCGGCCAGTGTGTCGCGCCTGCCTCGACTGGAGCGTGCGGCGCTCGCACCTAGCCGGCACGCTGGGCGCCGCCATCCTCGACAAGATCCTTTCGGAAAAATGGGCACGCCGCGAAAAGAACAGCCGCGCGGTCATTTTCTCGCCGCCGGGCAAGCAGGCGTTTGAGAGGGTGTTTTTGACGTGACTGTGGAGGTGCCGGTTTCGCGATGTCGGCGGGACAGCACCCCCCTCTGGCCTGCCGGCCATCTCCCCCGCAAGGAGGGAGATTATTCGCTCCACCGCCTTCGCCAATCTCCAATGTTGCAGGAGTGAGCGGAACGGCGAGGCTGCCAATCTCCCCCCTTGCGGGGGAGATGTCCGGCAGGACAGAGGGGGGTGTGAAGGATCGCTACATCCGCCATTCGGCCAACGCTGCATCCGAAGATGTCGCCGCCTCCAATCACCCCCGCTTGAGCACCTTCCCCTGCCCGAAAAAATCCGCCCACGGATCGGCTTTCGCCAGCTGCTTCAGCGTCGTCTTGTCGCCGATCGGGAAAGCGTTCGGCGCCAGCCCGGCCTCGATCTCGGCCCAGGTCACCGGCATCGACACGGTGGCGCCCTTTTTGGCGCGTGACGAATAGGGCGCGACCGTCGTCGAACTCCTGCCATTGCGCAGATAGTCGACGAAGATCTTTCCGGTGCGCGCCTTTTTCGACAGCGTCGCCGTGTAGCGGTCGGAGGCACCCTGTTCGAGCGCGCGGGCAAAATCATGGGCGAAGGTCTTCACCGCGTCCCAATCCGCCGACGGCTTCAGCGGCACCAGCACATGATAACCCTTGCCGCCTGAGGTCTTGACGAAATTCGGCAGCGACAGCTCGTCGAGCTTGCCCCTGATATCGAGCGCCGCTTGGCGCACCGCCTTCACGTCGACGCCTTCATCGGGATCGAGGTCGAAGATAATCTGGTCCGGCTTTTCCAGCTCGTCGACGGTGCAGCCCCAGATGTGGATCTCGACCACCCCGTATTGTACGAGCGCCGCGACGCCGTCGAAATCCCGGACGAACAGAATCTCCTCGCCGTCGGTCGGGTCCTTCATGCGGGCGATCTTGTCGCTCATGCCGGCCGAGGCGTGCTTCTGGAAGAAGCGTTGGCCGCCGACGCCGTCCGGCGCCCGCACCAGGCTGAGCGGCCGATTGACGACGAACGGTTTCATGCGCGGCCACACCTGCGCGTAATGGTCGAGCAGCCCCTGCTTGGATATTTTTTCGTCCGGCCACAGCAGCTTGTCGGGGTGGGAGAGTTTGACCGTGGTCGTCATCGACCCGGCAGCCTTGGCCGCACTGCCTGTTGGCTTTGCCGTCACGGGAGCCTTGCCTGTCGACGCCTTGGGCTTTTCCTGCACGACTTCCTCCGCCGGCTTGTCCTCGCGCAATCCCTGGAACGAGGCGTGGCGTATTATACGGTCGGATGTCCAGCTGCGAAACTCCACTTCGCCGACAAGTTCCGGCTTGACCCAGACAAGGCCCTTGCCCTTTGGCACGGCCTTGTCGAAGGGCGATGATTTTGCCGTCAGCGCATCGAGCTTCTTCTTGAGATCGGTGGCGACCTTGCCAGAGAAGCCGGTACCGACGCGTCCGGCATAATGCAGTTTGCCGCCCTCGTGGAAGCCGACGAGGATCGAGCGCAGTCCGCGCCCGGTCTTGTCCGACGGCAGATACCCTCCGATGACGAATTCCTGCCGTTCCGTGCATTTCGACTTCACCCAGGTGGGGCCGCGTCCACTGCGATAGGGCGCGTCGGCGCGCTTGGAGACGACGCCTTCGAGCCCCATTCGGCAGACATGCTCCAGCATGATGTTGCCGGGTTCGGCGAAATGGTCGCTGAAACGGACTGCTGCATCCTCCCGCTGCTTACCGAGCAGGTCCCGCAAGGCCTGCTTGCGTTCGACCAATGGTTCGGCGCGCAGGTCTTCGCCGTCAAGGCGCATCACGTCGAAGACATAGTAGAGGAAGCGATCCGTCCGCTTCGCTGAGAGATCGGCTTGCAGCAGCGCAAAGGACGAAACACCGCTGTCGGCCAGCACGACGATCTCGCCGTCGATGATGGCGTCGCTGCATTTCAGTCCGGCGAGTTCAGCGATGATCTCCCCGCCGAACTTCTCGGTCCAGTCGAGGCCGGTGCGGGTCAGCAGTCGCACGTCGGCGCCGGCGATCTGTGCTTGCATGCGATAGCCATCGAATTTGACTTCGTGCAGCCAGTCCTTACCCGGCGGCGCATCCCGTTCCAGCGTGGCCAGCTGCGGCTCGATAAAGTCGAGTTTCTTGTCCCCGGCCTTCGCCTTGCCGACGACCGGCTTGTTTGAATGCCAGACCTTTGGCTTCTGGCCTTTGGCAGTCTTGCCTTCGCCGACTTCTTCGATCGTCAGGCCCGACTTCACCGATTCCGGTGCTTCCTCAAGGATATCCTCGCCCGGACGCGCGGCAGCATCGTCCGACTTGATCAGCAGCCAGTTGTCGCGCTTTTCACCCGCGCGTGGCTTCAGCCGCACCAGATGCCAGAGGCCGTGCAGCTTATGCCCCTTCAGTTCGAAGCTGATATGGCCCTTCTTCATCGCCTTGGCCGGGTCGATCTCGGGGGTCCAGGTACCCTCGTCCCAGACGATCACCGAACCGCCGCCATATTCGCCCTTGGGGATTGTGCCTTCGAACGGTGCATAGTCGATCGGATGATCCTCGACATGCACGGCCAGCCGCTTCTCATGCGGGTCGAGGCTCGGGCCGCGCGTCACCGCCCAGCTCCACAGCACGCCCGCATGTTCGAGGCGAAGATCGTAATGCAGCCTTGTCGCGGCGTGCTTGTGGATGACGAAGATACCGCCGGCCTTGGCTTTCTTGTCGCGAGAAACCTTGCCGGCCGGCTCGGCCGTTTTCTTGAAATCGCGCTTGGAGTGATACTGTTCGAGGCTCGCCATCGCTTCGTGTCCTCAGGCCGATTTGCGCTTGGGCGCGCCGGCTTTCGGCTTGGCGCGTTTAGCCTTCGTTGAGCCGTCATCCGACGATAGGCTCTTCTTCAGCGCGTCGAACAGATTGACGACGTTGGAGGGTTTTGGCGCCACCGTGGCCTCGGGCGCCTTCCTGCCCGCCTTCTTGGCACGGATCAGTTCGAGCAGTGCGTTCTCGTATTCGTCCTCGAATTGCGCTGGATCGAACTTCTCCTTCTTCTTGTCGATGATCTGCTCAGCCAGATCGGTCATCTCCGGATCGGTCTTCACCGCCTTGATGTCGCCGAACACCGCGTCGGGCGCGCGCACCGTGGTGTCGTAACGCAGCGTCGTCAGCACCATGCCCGTGTCGAGCGGTTCGATCATCACGGGGCGCTCGCGTTGATAGAGCACGATGCGCGCCAGCCCGGCCATCTTCTTGCCCGCCATGGCGTTGCGGATGACGGCGAACGCCTCTTCCGACACCTTGTCGGCCGGCGCGACATAGTAGGGCGTGTCGAGATAGATCTGCTGGATAGAGGCTTTATCGACGAACCCATCGAGAGCCAGCGTATGCGATGCTTCGATCTGCACAGCCTCGATCTCGTCTTCCTCGATCTGAAGGAATTCGCCGTCGTCGACCTCATAGCCCTTGATCTCGTCGCCGTCACCGAGCGGCTTGCCGCTTTTGGAATCGACATAGATGCGCTTCACCGTGTTGCCGGTCTTGCGGTTCAGCACCCGAAACGAGACCTTCTCGGCGTGGCTGACGGCGTTGGTCAACTCCACGGCGCAGGTGACCAGCGACAGCTTCAGATAACCCTTCCAGGCTGGACGCGGCGCCATGACTTTTTCCCTTCCAGAACCCGATGAGGATGAGAACGGACAGATGCCAGTCCAGTTCCCCAAAGGCACGACGATTGGATGTCCAGGTTGGTTTGCGGCGTCGAGGCGTCAAGCACGGAAATTTCACGGGTGCGGCAAGAATTGAAACAGAACCGCGCGCGGGCGACATTCAAACGAAACATATGTGATGCAAAAGTCACATTGGCCGGAATGCCGACCAACTGCACGGAAAGACCCCGAATCAGCCGCATTCCAGCCACGAAGCAAGGCATTTTCGACCAGATATTAACATCACGTTCACCGACTATTCACGCCTCGACGCTATGATGACCGCAATTCGGAAGGGACATCCGAAAATCGGGACAGGGACCAGGTAAATGAACTTCCTCGCGCATCTCATCGGCTATGCCGCCGCCATCCGCGAATTCGTCGCGCCGACCTATCGGCCCGAGCGCTATTACATGCGCGGCCCCGGCCCGGCCTGCGCCCGTCGCGGCAACTCGCTGGGCGCGCACTGATCATGGCATTCGAAAATCGCCACGACAGCCGGATCTGCAGGCCGGCAGCCCAGTCCCGCGCCACCACCTATCGCGCCGAACGTCCCGCTCTCGCCGACAGGCGGCGTGCGACATCGCCACGGCTTTGATACCGCCTTCGGCTGGCTTAGTGTTACAGGACACGAGCAGCCGAGGCCCGCGTGACCGACCTTCCCCCGCCCTTCGGTAAAAGCCATCCGCTGATCGTCTTCGATGGCGTCTGCGTTTTGTGCTCCGGCTTCGTGCGCATGGTGGTCAGGCTCGACCGCCAAAGCCGCTTCCGCTTCGCTACCGCGCAGTCGCCGTTCGGCGAAGCTCTGTTCAGGAAACACGGGCTGCGCACGGACTCCTACGAAACCAATCTCGTCCTGATCGACGGCGTCGCCTTCACGCGGCTCGACAGTTTTGTCGCCGTCATGTCGGAACTCGGCTGGCCCTGGCGGGCGATGAAGGCTTTGCTGTTGCTGCCGCGCCCGCTGCGAAACTGGCTGTATGATTGCATCGCCAGGAATCGCTACGCCCTGTTCGGCAGGAAGGACAGCTGCGAGATACCCGCACCCGAGCTGCGGGAACGGTTTCTTGGCTAGAAAGCCTGGCTCTGGGGGAACAGCGCTTGAAGCGTCTCATCGTCGCCATCCGCTCACCGGCTTGATTGTGCGCTATCGCGGCTGGCTCGTGCTGTCCGGCCCGCATGGCTCCAGCACGATCGCGCCACCGGCCGCCTTGCCAAATTCTCGGCAGCCCTGAGCCGTGCACAGTGTCCAGCCGTCGCCGGTCGCGCCGGAGGCGGCAAGCACGACGCGCCGCTGCGGGACGACATCAGGCGCATAGACCCACCAGCCGTCGCGCAGCACCGCGCCTTCCGGCGGCTCCATGCCGGCGCCCGAGCCCCTGATCCGCGCCTCGATCACCTGCAGGCCGGTAGGCGTCACCTTCCAGTCTTCCTCCCAGAGCGTTCGTTCCACCGAATGCGTCCAGGACAGCGTGAAGGCGGCAACGGAGAGCGTCACCGTCTTGCCGGCCGCCAGGATGCACAGGCTCATGCGGAGATCGATGCTTGCCGCGCCCGCCAGCAATGCCAGCCGACCCAGGTAAGCGCCAGCGCCCAGCCGGCCTCGTCGGTGAGCGGCACTGCGGCGACCAGAAGCACGCCGGCGGCGAAGGCCAGCAGGCGCTCCCACCACGCCATGCGGCGGGCCAGAAAACCGACGGCAGCGGCGCCCCACAGCACGATGCCCATGCACGCCTTGGCGACGATGTAGGCGACCTCGACGGGATAGCCGAACTGGGCGGCGATCGGCCCGGCGTCCTGCAGCATCAGCGCCGGCGTATAGACTGCCATGAACGGCACCACGAAGCCGGCAATGGCGAGTTTGGTCGCCTGGATGCCGATCTTGAGGCCGCTCTCCTTGGCCATGGGGGCGGCGGCAAACGCCGCCAGCGCCACCGGCGGCGTCAGGTCGGCCATGATGCCGAAATAGAAGACGAACATATGGCTGACCAGCAGCGGCACCCCGAGCGACAGCAGCGCCGGCCCGGCCAGCGACGAGGTGATGATGTAGTTGGGAATGGTCGGGATGCCCATGCCGAGCACCAGGCAGGTGACCATGGTCAGCACCAGCGACAGGAACAGATTGTTCTCGCCGATCGAGATGATCCAGCCGATGAAGGTCGAGGCGATGCCGGTCAGCGTCAGCGTGCCGATGACGATGCCGACGATGGCGCAGGCAATGCCGACCGGCAGCGCGTTCTTGGCGCCTTCGGCAAGCGAGTCGACGCAGATCCGCAGCGTCTCGCGTCCGCCCCTGAAGGTGAAGCAGGCGACAATCAGCGCGGCGATGACAAGGCCAAGGAGGTTGACGCCGAACTTCATGAACGAGGCGGCGGCGAGCCCGAGTGCCAGCCAGAAGACGACACGGAAGGCGAGCGGCCCGATCGCTGCCGCCAGTGGCGTGCCGAGGATGAGCACGATGGTCAGCGCCAGGCCCATCGTGCCGGCGAAGATCGGCGTATAGCCGGCAAACAACAGATAGATGAGGGCCGCAAGCGGCAGCACCAGCGGCCAGTGTTGTTTCACCGCGTCCCATGGGTTGGGCAGGTCCGTCTTGGCCATGCCATGCAGGCCGGCCTTGCCAGCTTCCAGATGCACCTGCCAGAAGCAGGCGCCGAAATAGAGCAGCGCCGGGATGATCGCCGCCTTGACCACTTCGGCATAAGGCACGTTCAGCGTCTCGGCCATGATGAAGGCGACCGCGCCCATCACCGGCGGCATGATCTGGCCGCCCATCGAGGAGGTTGCCTCGACGGCGCCGGCGAAAGCCGCGCGGAAGCCGAAGCGCTTCATCAGCGGGATCGTGAACTGGCCGCTGGCCACCACATTGGCCACGCCCGAGCCGGAAATGGTACCCATCAGCGCCGACGACAGCACGCAGACCTGCGCCGGGCCGCCGCGCCAGGTGCCGACAAGACCGAGCGCGAAATCGTTGAACAGCGCGATCATGCCGGCGCGTTCCAGAAAGGCGGCGAAGACGACGAAGATGAAGATGTAGGCGGCCGAAACATAGATCGGCGTTCCGTATATGCCTTCGGTGCCATAGGCGAAGGTGTCGACGAGTTGGGCGAAGTCATAGCCGCGATGGATGAAGGGCGGCGGCAGATGGTTGCCGACGAAGCAATAGGCGAGGAAGATGAAGGCGATGACCGCCAGCGGCAGCCCCATCAGCCGCCGCGCGGCCTCGAAGACCAGCACCACCAGCACGGCGCCGACGATCAGGTCCGGCGTGGTCAGGAAGCCGGAGCGGCGGATGAGATCGGCATAGAACACCCAATTGTACAGGCCTGTGCCGAAGCCGAGCACACCGAGCGTCCAGAACGCGGCTTTCGCCGTCACGCTTTTGGCGCGCAGGTTGGCGATCAGGCCGAAACCGAGCAGCAGCAGGAAGCCGACATGCATGGCGCGCACCACCTGGCTTGGAATGCTGCCATAGGCGGCGACATAAATCTGGAACACGGAGAAAGCGACGGCGATGAAAAAGGCGGCCTTGCCGGCGATGCCTTCGCCGAAGCCGGGAGGCAGCCCTTCGATTTGCTCTTCGACGACGGGAAGATGGAAGGTGGCGGATTTGCCGTCGGTTGTCGTTGCTTCGCTCATCCGACGATCTCCAAAAGGAGCGAATAGTGCGAGGCGCCCCCCTCTGCCCTGCGGGGCATCTCCCCCTCAAGGGGGGAGATCGGATACACTGATGTCGGCGCTCGTTTTGCAACGTCAGCGATTGGCAAAAGACATCGCGACGGCCAATCTCCCCCCTTGAGGGGGAGATGCCCGGCAGGGCAGAGGGGGGCGCCTGGCGAAGACATGTCGGATTGCCAAGCGCCTACCTCAGCAGCCCTTTCTCCTTGTAATATTTCTCAGCACCCGGATGCAGCGGCACCGGCATGCCGTCGAGTGCCTTGGCCGGGTCGATCGCTTTGGCGGCGGCATGCGCCGCGGCCAGCTGGTCGAGATGCTCGAACAGCAGTTTGGTCATCTGATAGGCGGTCTCATCTGAAACATCGGCGCGGGTGATGAGGAAATTGCCGACGGCGGCGGTCGCGACATCCTCGCTCTGGCCCTCATAGGTGCCCTTGGGAATGACCACCGAAAGATAGGGCGCGCCGATCTTGGCGACGTCTTCCGCCGGAACCGCAACGACGTTGATCGGCACGGAAGTGGCGAGGTCGCGGATCGAGGCGACGCCGAGCCCGGCCGATTGCAGCGTGGCGTCGAGCTGGCGGTTCTTGATCAGTTCGACCGATTCGGCGAAGGGCAGATATTCGACCCTTCCGAGATCCTCGTATTTCAGCCCGGCGGCGGCGAAGATGGTGCGCGCGTTGAGTTCGGTGCCGGACGCCGGCGCGCCGACCGAGAGGCTCTTGCCCTTGAGGTCGGCCAGCGTCTTGATGCCGGATTCCTGGCTCGCGACGATCTGGATGTAGTTGGGATAGATGGCGGCGATGCCGCGGAGTTTGTCGAGCTTGCCTGGATATCCGGCCTCGGTATTGCCTTCGGCGGCCAGCTTGACGGAATCGCCGAGTGCAAAGGCGATCTCACCCTTGCCCTGCTGCAGCAGATTGAGGTTTTCGACCGAAGCCTTGGTCGCCTGCACCTGGGTACGGGCGCCTTCGATGCCCTTGCCGTAGATTTCAGACAATGCCACGCCGAGCGGATAATAGACGCCGGACGTGCCGCCGGTCAGCACGTTGATGAATTCCTGCGCTCCTGCCGGCATCGCGCCGAAGCCGAGTGACAGCGCCATTGCGCCAGCTGCAACAAATTTCGTTCTGAAATGGAACATCTGATCTCCTCCCTGAAATAGTGGCGCCGCACTGCCCTCCTCGGCGCGGACCGGGCGAGTTTAGACGGCAGACGGCAAATGCCAACCCGCAATTGCAGCCATTAGACGAACGGTTGAGGCGCGCAAAACCCGAGCGCCAGGCGCTGCGGCTCGTGTCCATCATCAATCCGGCAGCGCCGCGACCGCAACGATTTCAATGACGATGTCTGCTTGCGCGAGCGCCGCAACGCCGATCACCTCCGAGGGTGGTGGATTGTTATAACTGCAGTGCTTCGGACAATGCTCGGCAAAGAACGCGTCCAGCACGTCGAGGCGAAAATTAGGAGAGCTGAGAACGCCACCATCGGGAAATGGACCTCTGACGAAGAAGGTCAGCCTGATGAGATGGTCCAATCCACTGCCGAGCTCCTCGAGGTCCGACTTGATGTTGCCGAGAACGCCGCGCCACTGCGCTGCCGCATCGCCGGCGAAGCCGCCGCCCTTCTTGCTGGCCGGATCGTAGTCGTCCGATGTCGCGGTGTTTCCACAGAGATAGACGGTACCTTTCGCGCCGCTGACGACCGTGCCCTTTCCCCACGGCATCAACCGGCCGTTCTTGAATTTCTTGTGAGTCACGAGTTCCATTTTCTTTCTCCTGCCGCTCGCATGACCCGCCCGTCCACGACAGAGGATAGTGCTGCGAGGAACCGCTGCCAGAGCGGCGCCGGCTGTCGTCCGGCAGGCAAGGTGAGATCTGGTCCTTGCGAAACTTGGTGGTGAAGCCGAAAGTTTTTTTGAGCGGCCTGTCGAAATCGCGTGCTGCCGCACGACATACGTCCGGCTCGCAACGAAGCGGCCGTCGAGAAAACGGGAGAAGACCATGCGATACATGCTTTTGATCTACGTCAACGAAGCCGCGATGGCGGCCGCGCCGACCGATAAGACCTACGAGATCAGCGCAGCCTATGGCGCCTATACCGAGGCGTTGAAGAAATCCGGCGCCTGGCTGGCCGGCGACCGGCTGAAGCCGACCCAGGCCGCCACTTCGGTGCGGATGGCCAACGGCAAGACCAACGTACTCGACGGTCCCTATGCCGACACTAAGGAGCAACTCGCCGGTTTCTACATGATCGAGGCTGAGGATGCCGATGCCGCTATCGCCTGGGCGGCGCGCTGCCCCGCTGCCAGCGTCGGCACGGTCGAGCTCCGGCCGATCTGGGAACAGACCATGTGATGGAGAATGGCCCGGAGATCGCGCGGGCGGCAGCGGAAGTCGCCGCCCGGCAAAGCTACGGCAAGCTCGTTGCCTGGCTCGCGGCGCGCACGCGCGACGTGGCCGGCGCCGAGGACGCGCTGGCCGATGCCTTCGCCGCCGCACTCGAGCGATGGCCTCAAACCGGCGTACCCAAGAAACCGGAAGCCTGGCTGCTGGCGGTGGCAAAGCGGCGCCGCGTCGATGCGGTGCGGCGGCGGCTGACCAGCGAGGCCGGCCGCGAGCATCTCAAGCTGATTGCCGAGGAGGCGGAGGCGCACATGACCGACGAAGACCTGCCCGACGAGAGGCTGCGGCTGATGTTTGCTTGTGCCCATCCGGCGATCGAATCGAGCGTGCGTTCGCCGCTGATCCTGCAGACCGTGCTGGGTTTCGACGCGGCAACGATCGCCTCTGCCTTCCTGGTCTCGCCCGCAACCATGGGCCAGCGCCTGGTTCGCGCCAAGACCCGCATCCGTGAAACCGGCATTCCGTTCCGCGTTCCGGAGCGGGCCGAGCTCGGCGAACGGCTGGATGCGGTGCTGGAAGCGATCTATGCCGCCTTTGCCGAAGGCTGGTCCGATCCGGCGGGCACCGAAACGCGCCGGCGCAATCTGGCGACCGAAGGCATCTGGCTCGGCCGCCTGGTGGCCTCGCTGATGCCGGAAGAGCCCGAGGCGCTGGGTCTGCTGTCACTGATGCTGTTCGCCGACGCGCGGCGCGCGGCACGGCGCGATGCGGCCGGAGATTATGTGCCGCTGGCCGAGCAGGACCATACGCTGTGGGATGGCGCTTTGGTCGACGAAGCGGAATCCCTGCTCGGCCGCGCCGCCACCATGGGTGTCATCGGCCGCTACCAGCTCGAGGCGGCCGTGCAGTCCGCACATGCGGCACGGCGGCTGACCGGCCGTACCGACTGGGTGGCGATCCGCGAACTCTACGACGCGCTGCTTTCGATCGCGGGATCGCCGGTGGTGGCGATCAACCGTGCGGTGGCGATTGCCGAGGCCGAGGGCGCCGTGGCGGGATTGGCGGCCCTTTACGTGCTGGGCGACGACAAGCGGCTTGATGACTATCAGCCCTATTGGGCAGCCCGCGCCGGTCTCCTGGCCAGGCTCGGTCAGGTGCCACAGGCAACCGAGGCCTATGACCGGGCGATCGGCCTAGAACGCGACCCGGCGGTGCGCCGCTTCCTGCAGGGAAAACGGGCAATGCTCAGAAATTGAGCCTCGCCACCGGCCGTTCGTTCAGCTTGGCCACATTTCGTGCGACGTGTTGAGTGTCTTCATCAGCGGATGATCGCGCAGCCCGGCCCACAGGCGTTCGATATTCGGCCAGGCGGCGCGCGCCCTGTCGACGTCGGGATGCCAGGCTACCAGCATGACGAGATAGATGTCGGCCAGCGACATCAGGTCGCCGACCAGCCAGTCACGGCCTTCGAGAGCGGCATCGAGAACGGCGAAGCCGCGGTCCATCTCGGCGACGGCTGCCTGCTTGACCGCCTTGGTGCCGTCGGCATCGGCCGTGTAGCGATATGCGTAATAGAAACGCAGCACCGCCGGATAGAGCGCCGACGACATGAAGGCCATCCAGCGCAGGAAGTCGGCGCGGGCAGGCGCGTCGACAGCCGGCGCCAGGCCGGCATTGGGGTGACGCTCGGCAAGCAGGATGCAGATCGCCGCCGATTCGGTCATCGAGCTTCCGTCCGGCAAGGTCAGCACCGGAACCTGGTTCAACGGACTGATGTCGAGGAAGGCCGGATCGGGCCGGTCCGTCTTCGGCACGTCGATCTGTTCGAACGGCGCATTCGCCAACGCCAGCGCCGCCTCGACGACGAAGCCGCCGCTGCCGGGACGGGTGTAGAGCTTGTACATGAAATCCTCCCCCGGCCCACGGAAAGCAGGCCGGTGGGGATATGAACCGGAAGCAGGGCACTGCTCAAGCCGGTGGCTGGCGCCACGGGCGGTTTTTTCAGCGGACCAGCTTGGTCACGAAGAAGCGTAGGGCTACGAGCCCAGCCCCTCGAACAGGATCGTCGACAGATAGCGCTCGGCGAAGGACGGGATGATCACCACCAAATTCTTGCCCTTGTTCTCCGGCCGCGAGCCGACGACGATCGCCGCCTGCAGGGCGGCGCCCGACGAGATGCCGACCGGTACGCCTTCGAGACGGGCTACGAGGCGGGCATTGGCGACCGAATCCTCGTTCGACACCTTGACGATCTCGTCGTAGATCGTCGTGTCGAGGATTTTGGGCGCAAAGCCGGCGCCGATGCCCTGGATCTTGTGTGGGCCGGGCTGGCCACCCGACAGCACCGGCGAGGATTCCGGCTCGACGGCAACGACATGCACCGAGGGCTTGCGCTTCTTCAGCACCTGGCCGACGCCGGTGATGGTGCCGCCGGTGCCGATGCCGGCGATGAAGATATCGACCTCGCCATGTGTGTCGTTCCAGATCTCCTCGGCCGTCGTCGTGCGATGGATTTCCGGGTTGGCCGGATTCTCGAACTGCTGCGGGATGATCGCGTTGGGGATCGTCGCTGCCAGTTCGTCGGCCTTGGCGATGGCGCCTTTCATGCCTTTCGGGCCCTCGGTCAGCACCAGCTCGGCGCCAAGCAGCGCCAGCATTTTCCGGCGCTCGATCGACATCGTTTCCGGCATCGTCAGGATCAGCTTGTAGCCCTTGGCGGCGGCGGCGAAGGCAAGCGCGATGCCGGTGTTGCCCGACGTCGGTTCGATCAGCGTGGTCTTGCCGGGAGAAATCTTGCCGGAAGCCTCCAGCGCCTCGATCATCGCCACGCCGATGCGGTCCTTGACCGAAGCGATCGGATTGAAGAATTCGAGTTTGGCGATGAGATTGGCGACGATGCCCTTTTCCCGAGCGAACTTGTCGAGCCGTACCAGCGGCGTGTCGCCGATCGTATCGGTGATGGAATCGTAGACGCGGCCGCGACCGGGCACGCGGGCTGATGTGACGGGCTTGTTCATTGGTTTCGCTCCCAGAATTTCAGGCAAGTGGAATTGCAGCCGGCAAGATAGGGCTTTCAACCGCGCAACATAAGCTGTCGGCCGAAAATAACCGAGTGGGACCTGTGTCTAAAACGTCTCCGTCCCGGAAAAGCATTTCCCGCAAAGGCCTGTTTGCGAAATGCTTTGGCCGAAAGCCCTATTGGCGGGCGGCAATCGCTGCTGCGGCACCGACCATGAAGCCGGCGGCGGTGCGGTTCAGTGCCTTGAGCGCGCGCGGCGACTTCAGGAACCAGCGCGCCTTGGCCGCTAGCGCCAGATACGGCACCAGCACCACCAGAAGCACGACGACCGTCAGCGCGACGAGAATGCCGTAATCGGTCAGTGTGATGGTCTTCAGGTCGACGATGGTCGGCGTGATCGCGAGGTAGAAGATCATCGTCTTCGGATTGCCGAGCGTGACGGTCAGGCCGGCGACAAAGCTCGACAGCAGCCCGCTTTTGCCCTTCCTGGCCTCGACGGTCTCGGGCGTGATGCCGCTGTTCCAGAACCGCCAGCCGAGAAAGGCAAGATAGGCGACGCCAAGCCATTTGATGGCGAGAAAGACCATGCCGAAACTCTGTGCGACGAAGGCAAGACCCAGCACCACGGCGGTGAGATAGGTGAGATCGCCAACCATCAGGCCAAAGGACATCGCCAGCGACGAACGGAAGCCGGAGCCGAGTGCTCGCGCAACGAGCGCGGTTACGCCGGGGCCAGGAATGGCGGCGGCGATGCCGAGGGCGGCACTGTAGGCGAGGAATCCGGTGAGGGTCATGGTTGCGGCCTCAAATCAGAATGCCTTGTCGCATAGAATGGATCAGGATTGAATTCCCTGGGGATCGGAATCCATTGCACCAGATATCGCTGAAACACGTGGAGAAGGCCCCCTCATCCGGCCGCTTCAGGAGCGACCGCCGTCATGGGTGACGCGCCAGATGGTGCCGTTGCCGTCCTCGGTCACAACAAGCGCGCCGTCGTTCGCCACCGCCACGCCGACCGGCCGGCCCCAGACCTCGCCGTTGGAGACGACGAAGCCGGTGATGAAATCCTCGTATTCGCCGGTCGGCTTGCCATTCCTGAACAGCAATCTCACCACCTTGTAGCCTGTCCTGTTGCCACGGTTCCATGAGCCGTGCAGAGCCACAAAGGCGTCGCCCTTGTATTCGGCCGGAAAGTTCTTCCCTTCGTAGAAGGCGATGTTGAGCGGCGCCGAATGCGCCTGCATCAGCACGTCGGGAATATCAGCCTTGCCGGCAAGATCGGGGCGCGCGCCCTTGTGGCGTGGATCCTCGTTGTTGCCGATATAGTACCAGGGCCAGCCATAGAAGGCGCCGTCCTTGACCACGGTCGCATATTCCGGCGGCACATTGTCGCCAAGCCCATCGCTTTCGTTGACGACGCACCACAGCGCGCCGGTCGCCGGCTGCACGGCCATGCCCGAACAGTTGCGCAGGCCAGTGGCGACGATGCGACCGTTCTTGCCATTGGGATCGAAGGCCAGCACAGCCGCGCGGCCATCCTCGGAACCCCAGGCAGCACCGAGCGGCTGCGACGTCGCCCAGGCGTCGAGGCCACCCTCCGGTTCTTTGCCCATATTCTGCGCGGCGTTCGAACCAGACCCGACCGATAGATAAAGCGTCTTGCCGTCCGGCGAGAAAGCGATATCGCGGGTCCAGTGATGACTTGAAGGGATGTTGTCGACAATGGTCTCGGGATCGTCTGATGCCTTCAGGTCGCCATTGCGATAGGCAAAGCGAACCACGCTGTCGCTGTTGGCGACATAGACCCATTGCGGGTCATTGCCCGGGGGATAGAAGGCAATGCCATAGGGCTGGTTGAGATTGCCGGCAAAGATGCCTCTCTCAATGGGTTTGGCGCTGCCGTCTGCGAGGCGGTAGACGCGGATCTGATTGGCTTCGCTGTCGGCGACGAACAGGTCGCCGTTCGGCGCGACGCGCACGACGCGCGGATTGTCGATGCCCGACGCGATCAACTCAGCCGAGAACCCTGGCGGCAGCTCCGGCTTGGCGCCTGCCGGCCTTTCGGCGAGGCCGGCGCTGTTCGAGGTTGATTTGGTGACGTCGGGTCTTGGCAGATCTTCGGGCTTGATCAGGCGGCGCACACCCGGCCTGTCGGCACGCCAGTCGCCGAAGGCGGCGGCACCTTTCAATACGGGCTCCGCCTGCTGGGCGAATGCGGCGGTGAGAAACACCGAAGCGGGGAGGGCCAGCCCGGCCAATCGGATCATTCAATCCTCCAAACCTGGTCACATAATGACAGGCTGCAAAGAGGGCAAACGGGCGGTTTCGTCTGTTGTTCCGCGGCACACGATGAGTTGAAGTGAGAGCGGAGGTTTCCAGTTTCAGTTGCCGGCAGCGTAGAAATCGTCGTCGAGGCGCTTTTCCAGTTCGACGAGATCGGCCGGCAGCGGCAGGCCCATGGCGCGCATTTCCCGCAGTTTCTCGCGCAACTGCTCCTGGATCTCGTGCTGATCTTCCGGCTGGTTGACCATCTCCTCGAGCAGCAGGCTGATCCGGGCCTTGAATTCTTCGAGCGCCATTCTTTTTCTCCTCAGCTGCTTGTTGTTTGTTTTTTGGGTCTAAGGGTTGAGATTCAGGTCAGGCCGGCATCACCTGAATATCAATACACTTAGCGGAGCATGCGGGAAATCAGTTGCGCCGTATAGTCGACCATCGGCACGATGCGGGCATAGTTGAGCCGGGTCGGGCCGATGACCCCGAGCGCACCGACGACACGGGCGTCTTTGTCGCGATAGGGCGCGACCACCAGCGAGGAACCGGACAGCGAGAACAGCTTGTTTTCCGAGCCGATGAAGATACGCACGCCCGATCCTTCCTCGGCGAGGTCGAGCAGCTGGATCAGCCCGTCCTGCGTCTCCATGTCCTCGAACAAATGCCGCAACAATTCGATGTCGGCCTGGGCGGTGACGTTTTCAAGCAGGTTGGCGCGGCCGCGCACGATCAGCCGCGCCGGCAGGCCGCTGTCTGCGCCGGCCCACACCGCCAGTCCCTTTTCGACCAGGTCCTGCGACAGCGTGTCGAGCGCGGCCTTGGTCTCTTCCTTGATGCGGGCAATCTCGATCCGCGCCTCGGCCAGCGTGCGGCCGCGGATATGGGCGTTGAGGAAGTTCGAGGCCTCGTGCAGTTGCGAGACTGTGATGCCGGCGGGCAGCTCGATGACGCGGTTTTCGACGTCGCCATTCTGCGACACCAGCACCGCCAGCGCCTTCGTCGGCTCAAGCTGGATGAATTCGATGTGCTTGAGTGCCACTTCGTTCTTGGCGGCCAGCACCAGGCCGGCGCCGCGCGACATGCCCGACAGCATCTGGCTGGCCTCGGTCAGCATGTGTTCCAGCGTCGCGCCCGAGCCGGACGCCCGCACCTGCGCCTCGATGGCGCGGCGCTCCTCGTCGGAGAGGTCGCCAAGCTCCATGAAGGCGTCGACGAAGAAACGCAGGCCGGCCTGCGTCGGCAGCCGGCCGGCCGAGATGTGCGGCGCGTAGATCAGGCCGAGATGCTCGAGATCGCTCATCACGTTGCGGATGGTGGCCGGCGACAGCGAGGACGGCAGGATGCGCGACAGGCTGCGTGATCCCACAGGTTCGCCGTCCCTGAGGTAGGAATCGACGATGCGCCGAAAAATGTCGCGCGAGCGCATGTCCAATGATTGAAGCGCGGGCGCCTGTGAATTCGGATCGACTGCCTTGGTCATTGCGGCCAAAAACCTCCGGCCCAAAGATATAGACTTCGCTACGGCCCGCGCAACCCGGTGTCTGCGTCAGATCACCCCGGTGTCTGTGTCGGATCGTCAGGCCATTTTCCTTTGCGCCATGCGTCCCATGCGGCTACAAGCCGGCCAAGATTCCGAAAAATGACAAGAAAGCAGCCTTAATGCGCCCTTCCAAACGCCAATTCGACGAAATGCGTGCCATCTCCTTCGAGCGCGGCGTCTCCAAGCATGCCGAAGGCTCTTGCCTGGTGAAGTTCGGCGACACGCATGTCCTGTGCACGGCCAGCCTCGAGGAAAAAGTGCCGGGCTGGATGCGCAATTCCGGCAAAGGCTGGGTGACGGCGGAATACGGCATGCTGCCGCGTTCGACCGGCGAGCGCATGCGCCGCGAGGCTTCCGCCGGCAAGCAGGGCGGCCGCACGTTGGAGATCCAGCGGCTGATCGGCCGTTCCTTGCGCGCCGTGGTCGATTTGCAAGCGCTGGGCGAGCAGCAGATCACCGTCGACTGCGACGTCATCCAGGCCGATGGCGGCACCCGCACCGCCTCGATCACCGGCGGCTGGGTGGCGCTCTACGACTGCCTGCGCTGGATGGAAGCCCGCCAGATGGCCAGCGTCGCCAAGGTGCTGAAGGACCACGTCGCGGCGATCTCCTGCGGCATCCATGACGGCCAGCCGGTCATCGACCTTGATTATCTCGAAGATTCCTCGGCTGGCACCGACGCCAATTTCGTCATGACCGGCAAGGGCGGCATCGTCGAGATTCAGGGCACCGCCGAGGGCGAGCCTTTCTCCGAAGAACAGTTCGCCGAATTGATGAACCTGGCCAAGAAAGGCATCCAGCGCCTGGTGAGTTTGCAGCAGATGGCGGTGGCTTAGGTTTCAAATGCCGAGCGTGAATGCCCCCCTCTGGCCTGCCGGCCATCTCCCCCTCAAGGGGGGAGATCGGCTGTGGTTGCGGGTTTCGCCAATCACCAAGGTTGGAAGCCATAAGCCGGCGCCAAAGCCGCCAATCTCCCCCCTTGAGGGGGAGATGGCCGGCAGGCCAGAGGGGGGCGCCTAGTGACGCCCTCCGCTATTCTTGAATCGGCTCTCTACGTCACCGACCTTGCCGCGGCCGAAACCTTCTACACCGGCGTCCTCGGCCTAAACCTGCTCGGCAAAGTCGACGGCCGGCACCTGTTCTTCCGCTGCGGCCCGGGCGTGCTGCTCGTCTTCAACGCCGAGGCGACGAAAGTGCCGCCGGCGCCCGACGCCAGGCTGCCCGTGCCGCCGCATGGCGCTGTCGGTGAAGGCCATCTCTGCTTTGCGGCGACCGCTGACGAAATCGCCGACTGGAAAGCGCGTCTCGAGGCGAAAAACATAGCCATCGAAAGCGAATTCGAATGGCCGCAGGGCGGCCGTTCGATCTATATACGCGACCCCTCGGGCAATTCGATCGAATTCGCCGAGCCACGAATCTGGGGCCTTTGATGCATTCTCTCGATGGAAAGAAGATCGTCGTCGCCAGCCACAATGCAGGCAAGCTGCGCGAATTCGCCGACCTGATGGGGCCGTTCGGCTTCGAAGCGAAATCCGCCAAGGACTACGGCCTGCCCGAGCCCGATGAAACCGGCACCACCTTTGAGGAAAACGCCTACATCAAGGCGCTGGCCGCCGCCAAGGCGACCGGCCTGCCGGCATTGTCGGACGATTCCGGCCTGTGCGTCGATGCGCTCGACGGCGCGCCCGGCGTCTACACCGCCAACTGGGCCGAAACACCCGACGGTTCGCGCGATTTCGGCATGGCCATGCAACGCACCGAAGTGGCGCTGCAGGAAGTCGGCGCCGCCTCGGCCGAACAACGCAAGGGCCGCTTTGTCGCCGTCATATGCCTGGCGTTTCCCGACGGCGAGGCCGAATATTATCGCGGCGAGGCCGAAGGCACGCTGGTCTGGCCGCCGCGCGGCGACCTCGGCTTTGGCTACGACCCGGTGTTCTTGCCCGATGGCTTCGAAAAAACCTTCGGCGAGATGAGCGCCGAGGAAAAACATGGCTGGAGGCCCGGCCAGCCGACGGCGCTGTCGCACCGCGCCCGCGCCTTCCAGAAATTCGCCAAAGCGAGATTGGGCTCGACATGAGCATGCTGCTCGACCGGGCGCCCGGCTTCGGCGTCTATGTCCATTGGCCGTTCTGCGCGGCCAAGTGCCCCTATTGCGATTTCAACAGCCATGTCCGCCATCAGCCGGTCGACCAGGATCGTTTTGCCAGCGCCTTCGAGGCCGAGCTTGCGACGATGCGCGAACGCACCGGGCCGCGCGAGGTAACCAGCATTTTTCTCGGCGGCGGCACACCGTCGCTGATGAAGCCGGAAACGGTGACCAGGGTCCTTGACGCCGTGGCGAAGAACTGGACCGTTCCCGACGGCATCGAAGTGACGCTGGAGGCCAATCCGTCCTCGGTCGAGGCCGAACGCTTTCGCGGTTACCGGGCGGCCGGCGTCAATCGTGTCTCGCTCGGCGTGCAGGCACTGAACGACAAGGATTTGCGCTTCCTCGGCCGGCTGCACAATGTCGATGAAGCCCTTCATGCGATCGGCCTGGCACGCGAGATCTTTCCGCGGCTGTCCTTCGATCTGATCTATGCGCGGCCCGGCCAGACACCGGAAGCTTGGGCATTGGAGCTCGAACAGGCGATCGGCCATGCCGCCGACCACCTGTCGCTCTACCAGCTGACCATCGAGGAAGGCACGCCCTTCCACGCCCTGCATGCGGCGAAGAAATTCATCATCCCCGACAACGACCACGCCGCCGATCTTTATGCGCTGACGCAGGAGATCACCACGGCGCACGGCCTGCCGGCCTATGAGATTTCCAACCACGCCAGGCCGGGCGCCGAAAGCCGGCACAATCTGACTTATTGGCGCTATGGCGAATATGTCGGCGTCGGGCCGGGCGCGCATGGCCGCTTCGTCGAAAACGGCCGCCGCACCGTGACGATCGCCGAGCGGATGCCGGAAACCTGGGCCAATCTGGTCGAGGCCAAGGGCCATGGCGTCACCGGCGGCGAGATCCTGACGCGTTCGGAGGAGGCCGACGAATTCCTGCTGATGGGCCTGCGGCTGGCCGAAGGCATCGACCTCTCTCGCTACGAAGCGTTCTCC
This sequence comes from Mesorhizobium sp. M0621, assembly GCF_040320745.1. Taxonomy (NCBI): domain Bacteria; kingdom Pseudomonadati; phylum Pseudomonadota; class Alphaproteobacteria; order Hyphomicrobiales; family Phyllobacteriaceae; genus Mesorhizobium; species Mesorhizobium sp. M0621. The sequence goes on from NZ_JAMYQF010000025.1 coordinate 72,626, forward strand.
GGACGCGGCTTGTCGAGCGCGCGGCTCTTGATACTGCAGGGCGAGGGGCTGGTGGCACCGATCGGCAATGCTCGCCTGCGCGCCACACCAGCCGGCATGATCGTGCTCGACGCCGTGGTGGCGGACCTGGCGCGGTAGGGTCAGGGGCCAAATGGCCGGACTGTGGTGGACGATTTATCGATTGAGCAAGGATGCTAGAAGTTCGGCTTGCTTAGCCAAGGCGCGTCGCGCGCCACATCCAAGATGGGTCCTGCGATGAAGTTCCTGATCCACGAGACCTTGCGGACACTGAACACCGATGATGTGTTCGAGTTTGGATTAACCGAGATCTCGAAATCTCCGGAACATGACGATCTCTTTGAGGCTGAGGCGATCTTCATCCGAAACACAAAGGTAACATCAAAATTAAAATTGACTCACTTGAGCGAATTCAACGTTGTTCTTAGTTTCATAACATATATCGGGAGTAAGCTTCGAGGGATCGCCAAGGATAATTTGGTCGAGTTTGATTTGAATGGACTGACGTTTGATCAGTACATCCCTATGAGCAAAAAACTGCGTGAGATCTGGGATGAGTAATCGGTGAAGGCCGTCCTCTTCGTCTGCAGCCAGAACCGTTTGCGCAGTCCGACCGCCGAGCAGGTGTTTTCCAAGCGCCGGGATATCGAGGTCGCGTCGGCGGGAACCAACCACGATGCGGACACGCCACTGACGCATGAGTTGGTCTCCTGGGCCGACATCATCTTCGTCATGGAAAAGGCGCACCGCACCAAGTTGCAGAAGAAATTCAAGGCGAGCCTGAAGAAGGCCCGTGTGATCTGCCTCGACATACCGGACGACTATGAATTCATGGACCTGGAGCTGATTAGCCTTCTGAAAGCACGCGTTTCGCGATATCTCGGTTGAAACCGCCACTCGCGAGGCCACCCGAATGAACCTGACCGTATCCTCCTGGCAATTCTGGGCGCTGCTGTCGGCTGCGTTCGCAGCACTCACGGCGATCTTCGCCAAGGTCGGCATCGAAAACATCAATTCCGATTTCGCCACCTTCATCCGCACGGTCATCATCCTGATCGTGCTCGGTGCGATCCTGCTGGCCAGCGGCCAGTTCCAGTCGCCGGCTACGATCTCGGGAAAGACTTGGGCTTTCCTCGGCCTGTCCGGCCTAGCGACCAGAACCTCGTGGCTCTGCTACTTCCGCGCGCTTAAATCGGCAATGCGGCGCAGGTGGCGCCGATCGACAAGTTAAGCGTCGTGCTTGTGGCGGTGTTTGGCGCGGCCTTTCTCGGCGAGCGGCTCACCGGAGCGAACTGGCTTGGCGTCGCCCTTATCGCGGCGGGCGCGGTGCTGGTCGCCTATCGGGGATAGCGGCTCGCCATTGCGGGCGCTTTTTGTTTCAAGACGGGTGATGAAGATATCGAAGCGATTGGGCATCGTCCGGTCAGTGCTCCGTCGTGCTGTCGGGTTTGTTGTCGGAAAGCCTGACATTCGTGGGCAAGCAGGCCTGCTTGGCCAGGCTGGCGTCGGTCTTCGCGGGGAGGCGCTTGTCCTTGCGTACGGCAACGCGGTTGCGCTCGGCCCGATAGGGCTCGAAAGCGTCCTGCATACTAAGGCTATCCATCCTGTCCTCCTCGGGAATCAGGGGGTAAATCCGCCGTAGCCGGTTTCGTTCCCTACTGTGGCAAAGGAATGGCGAGGGCGGCGCAACGTCAGCTTTTGCAAGCCGACGCTGGCCGTGCCAAACAGGGCTGAATGGAGAAGGCATCAGTGACCGGCGAAACGGGCAAGCGTAGCTATGTGGTCGGGCAGACCGAGATCGCGGCCCGGCCGCTCGAGCCGGCGCTCTATCTGGTGGCAACGCCGATCGGCAATCTGGCCGACATAACGTTGCGCGCGCTGGAGACGCTGGCCGCCGCCGACATCGTCGCTTGCGAGGACACGCGGGTATCACGCGTGCTGCTCGACCGTTACGGCATCCGCCGCCGCACCACGGCCTATCACGAGCACAATGCCGGCGAGGCCGGGCCGAAGCTGATCGCGGCGCTCCAGGCCGGACAGAGCGTCGCGCTGATCTCCGATGCCGGCACGCCGCTGGTGTCCGATCCGGGCTACCGGCTGGTCGGCGAGGCGCGCGACCACGGCATTCGCGTCGTGCCGATCCCCGGCCCGTCGGCGCCGCTCGCGGCCTTGACCGCATCCGGCCTGCCGTCGGACGCCTTCCTGTTCGCTGGATTCCTGCCTGTGAAGACCGGGCAGCGGCTGACGCGGCTGGGGGCGCTGAAGGCGGTGCCGGCGACGCTGATCTTCTTCGAATCGCCGCGCCGGCTGGCCGAATCCCTCGGCGCCATGGTCGAAGCGCTCGGCGGCGAGCGCAAGGCCGCGATCGGCCGCGAATTGACCAAGACCTTCGAGGAGATGCGCACCGGCACGCTGCAGGCGTTGGCCGACCATTATGCGGCGGCTGATACGCCGAAGGGCGAGATCGTCGTCTGTGTCGGTCCGGCCGAGGCCAAGGCCGACGAACCAGCCGATATCGACCGCCTGCTGCTGTCGCTCGCCGCCGAGATGCCGGCCTCCAAGGCCGCTGCGGAAGCCGCAAAGATGACCGGCGGCCAGAAACAGGCGCTTTACCGGCGGCTGCTGGAACTCAGGGATGCCGCTGGAGAAGGCGGTGGCTGAGCGCCCGAGCGCCAGCCGGCAAAAAGCGTATCGGCGCGGCCATCGCGGCGAGTGGCTGGCGGCGGCAGCGTTGATGCTGAAGGGCTACCGGATCCTCGCACGCCGCCATCGCACCCGCTTCGGCGAGATCGATCTCATCGCGCGACGCGGCGACCTCGTGCTGTTCGTCGAGGTCAAGGCACGGCGTACGCTGATGGAAGCCATGGAGGCGATCGGCCACGAATCGGAGCGCCGCATCGAGGGTGCGGCCGACATCTGGCTGTCGCGCCAGTCCGACTACGGCAAACTGTCGATGCGCTTCGACATGGTCGCGGTGCTGCCCTGGCGCTGGCCGGTGCATGTCGAGAACGCGTTTTATGGAAGGAGTTGAGGGGTCACTTGGGGCCGTTGCTCGCCCTTCGCTGGCTCCCTGCCCTTCGGGCGTTCAGCCCCTTCAAAAGGTCCAGTGGACCTTTTGATCCGCCCGAAGGCGGACCGGGCCTTCACCGTTCGTCGTTCGGAAAGCCAAGCAACTGGCTTTCCGTCCGCTTCGCGGATCACTCCTCACCCCCAGATCATCAAGCCAACCAACCCCACACCACCCACCACCAGCCGCCACCAGCCGAACAGCGAATAGCCGTTGCGCGAGACGTAATCGAGCAGGAAGCGCACGACGATGAGCGCCGTGACGAAGGCGGCGACGAAGCCGACGGCGATGACCGGCAGGTCGGCGCTGCTCAGCACGTTGCGGTTCTTGAACAGGTCGAAGGCAAAGGCGCCGACCATGGTCGGGATCGCAAGGAAGAAAGAAAATTCCGCCGCCGCCCGCTTGTCGACGCCCAGCAGCAGCGCGCCGACGATCGTCGAGCCCGAACGCGACGTGCCGGGGATCAGCGACAGGCACTGGAAAAGCCCGATCTGCAGGTAAAGCCGGGTCGGGAAGCGCTCGACGTCGCGGTAGAACGGCTTGAGGTTCATGCGGTCCACCGCCAGCAGCACGACGCCGCCGATGATCAGCATGATGCAGATCAGCCTCGGTGATTCGAACAGCACCGTCTTGATGAAATCATGCGCCAGCGCGCCGATGATCGCCGCCGGCAGGAAAGCGATGAGGATGCCGATGGCGAAATGCCGTGTCAGCCGGTCATGCGGCAGGTCGAGCAGCATTTGCCACAACCGGCGGAAATAGACGCTGAGGATCGCCAGTATGGCGCCGAGCTGGATCAGGATCTCGAAGGCCTTGCCGGTCGAATGGAAGCCGAGGAAATGGCCGGCGAGCAGGATATGGCCGGTCGACGACACCGGGATGAACTCGGTCAGCCCCTCCAGCAGGCCGAGCAGCAGGGCTTCGACGATGGTCTGGCTTTCCATGGCTACCTCGGCATTGGCGTGACGGCTGACAGAACGGCTTGCTTGTCATGGCGTGCAAGTCCCCCTATAGGTCGCAACACCCTGACGGCCCGCTAACCGGGCGGCCAAGACTTACCGGTGCGCCCTGCGATTCGCCAGTGCGCTTTATTATCGCGGAACCATGCTGACGCTTTTCCACCATCCCATGTTCGCCACCTGTCGCTTCGTCCGCCTCGCTTTCGGCGAGTATGGCGAGGAGTTGGCTCTGATCGAGGAAAAGCCGTGGACCCGGCGCAAGGAGTTCCTGGCGCTGAACCCGGCCGGCACACTGCCGATCCTGCTGGCCGAAGGCGACGTGCCGATCGTCGGGGCAACGGTGATATCGGAATATCTCGATGAAACGCGCGGCGTCTTGAAGCGCGACAAGCGGCTGTTCGCCGAAGATCCGATGCAGCGCGCTGAAATCCGCCGGCTGATCGACTGGTATCTCAGCAAGGCCGAAAGCGAAATCACCCGCCATCTGGTGCGCGAACGCGTGCTGAAGCCGGTCATGCCGGAGATTGCGGGCGGCGGCTCGCCCGATTCAGGCGCGATCCGTGCGGCGCGCGCCAACATCCGCCAACACATGAAATACACCAACTGGCTGGCCGGCACCCGCCATTGGCTGGCCGGCTCCAGGGTTACCTATGCCGATCTAGCCGCCGCCGCGACGCTGTCAGTGCTCGATTATCTCGGCGAGATCGACTGGCGCGAACACCCTGCTGCGCGCGAATGGTACACGCGGGTCAAGTCGCGCCCCTCCTTCCGGCCGCTTTTGACTGACCGCGTGCGCGGCCTGTCACCGGTGTCGCACTATGCGGACCTCGATTTCTGACGCCGCAAAACTGCGCGCGCTGATCGACGCGGAGGCGCGTCGCGCCGGCTTCGATGCCGTCGCCGTCACCACTCCCGATGCGATCCCGCTGGCGCCGGCTCGTCTGGCCGAATTCGTCGCCGACGGCTTTCACGGCTCGATGGACTGGATCGCCGAGACGCTGCAACGCCGCGGCGAACCGACGGTGCTGTGGCCGCAGGTGCGCTCGATCATCGTGCTGGCGATGAATTACGGCCCCGACCATGATCCGCGCGGCGTGCTCGCCAAGTGCGATCGCGGCGCCATCTCGGTCTATGCGCAAAACCGCGACTATCATGAGGTGATGAAGGGGCGGCTGAAGGAAATCGCTGGCAAGCTCATGGCGCGCGCCGGTGGCGACGTGAAGGTGTTCGTCGACACCGCACCGGTGATGGAAAAGCCGCTGGCAGAAGCCGCAGGTCTTGGCTGGCAAGGCAAGCACACCAATCTGGTCAGCCGGGAGCATGGCTCCTGGCTGTTTCTCGGCACCATCTTCACCACCGCCGAGCTCGTGCCCGACCGGGCCGAAATCGATCATTGCGGCTCCTGCCGCGCCTGCCTCGACGTGTGCCCGACCGATGCGTTCCCGGCGCCCTACCGGCTCGATGCGCGGCGCTGTATTTCGTACCTCACCATCGAGAACAAGGGGCCGATCCCGCACGAATTCCGCGAGAAGATCGGCAACCGCATCTATGGCTGCGACGATTGTTTGGCCGCTTGCCCGTGGAACAAGTTCGCCCGGGCTGCTTCCGAAGCAAAACTCGCCGCCCGGGACGATCTGCGCGAGCCGCCGCTCGACGACCTGTTGCGATTGGACGACGCCGCATTCCGCGCCTTCTTCTCCGGTTCGCCTATAAAACGCATCGGCCGTGATCGTTTCATCCGCAACGTGCTGATCGCCGCCGGCAATTCCGGCGATGCCTCGCTTGCCGGCACGGTGCGTGCGCTGCTCAGCGACGCCTCGCCGCTGGTGCGGGGCGCGGCAATATGGGCGCTGGCGCGGCTGGTGCCCGATGCCGAATACTCCGAACGGGCCGCTATCGGCCTGAAAACCGAGAGCGACGAAGCCGTACGCGACGAATGGCGTCTGGCGCGGCCAAACAGGGCGCATGCATGAGCGAAAAGCAAATCTTCATCTTCGGCGCCGGCTATTCCGGCAAGGCTTTTGCCCGCGCCAACAAAAGTGCCGCAGGGATTTTCGGTACGACGCGGTCACCGGACAAATTCGAGGCGCTGCGCCAGGCCGGCATCGCACCGCTGCTGTTCGACGGCGCGCTGACCGAGGAAATCGGTGATGCGCTGAGAGAAACAACGCATCTGGTGATTTCGGTCGCTCCGGAAGAGGCCGGCGATCCCGTTCTAAATGCCGCGCGAGAGGCAATCGCTCAAATGCCGGTGCTGGAATGGATCGGCTATCTCTCGACCGTTGGTGTCTACGGCAACTACGACGGCGCGTGGGTCGATGAAACCGCTGAGTGCCGGCCGGTCTCGAAGCGCTCGGTGATGCGGGTGGCGGCCGAACAGGACTGGCTGCAATTGGGCACGGACATTGGCCGGCCGGTGGCGATCCTGCGCCTGTCCGGCATTTACGGGCCGGGCCGCAACGCCATGGTCAATCTGGAAAACGGCACCGCAAGGCGGCTGGTCAAGCCGGATCAGGTGTTCAACCGCATCCATTGCGACGACATTGCCGGTGCGCTGTGGCAGCTGATCGAAGGAAACACAGGCGGCATCTTCAACGTCACCGACGATCTACCGGCGCCGCCGCAGGACGTCGTCGCCTATGCCGCTTCGCTGATGGGTGTCACCCCGCCGCCTGAAATTCCTTTCGACGCCGCCCAACTTTCGCCCATGGCGCGGTCCTTCTATGGCGAGAACAAGCGTGTCGCCAACAAGGCGATCAAGGCGGCGGGCTATTCCCTTCGCTTTCCGGACTACCGCGCCGCCTTCGACCATATGTGGGCAAGCGGCGACTGGCGCGACGGCGAGCCGCGCAGCCCGATGAAGCGCTGACGATCGATGGCGCGAGCGCGCCGTGCTATGATTCGGCCTTGGGATTGCGGTGGGGAACCGGTTTCATGAAAACAGCGATGCGGCTATCTCTCGGTAAAAAATCACTGCTGGCAGCCGCGCTCGGCCTGTTTGCCATTGTTGGGTTCGCCACGCAGCCTGCGAGCGCCGAGGAACGGGCAAAAGACCTGTTCGGCGCCAAGAAACTGCCGGCGGCGACATCAACGCAGTCGATCGGCTTCTATTCCAAGGGCTGTTTTGCCGGCGGCGTCGCCATTCCCATGGACGGTCCGACATGGGAAGTGATGCGGCCGTCACGCAACCGCCGCTGGGGCCATCCGGCGATGATCGCGGTGATCGAGCAATTGTCGCGCGACGCAGCGGCTGATGGTTGGCCGGGCTTGCTGATCGGCGACATTTCGCAGCCGCGCGGCGGGCCGATGATGACCGGCCATGCCTCGCACCAGATCGGGCTCGACGCCGACATCTGGCTGACGCCGATGCCCAGCCATCCGCTATCGATGGCTCAGCGCGAAACCAAGAGCGCCACCTTGATGGTCGACGAGAAGACGCATCTGGTGAGGGACGCGCTGTGGACGCCGGCGCATACAAGGCTTCTCAAGCGTGCGGCGAGCTACAGCCAAGTCGAGCGCATCCTGGTCAATCCGGGTATCAAGAAAAAGCTCTGCGACACCGTCAAGGGCGACCGCAGCTGGCTGCGCAAGATCAGGCCGTTCTGGGGTCACGACTATCATTTCCACATGCGCATCGGCTGCCAGCCAGGATCGCCGGGCTGCAAGGCGCAGGAAGCGACGCCGGACGATGATGGCTGCGGCAAGCCGCTGGCCTGGTGGTTTACCGAGGAGCCGTGGCGGCCCAACAAGAACCCGGATGCACCGAAGGCCCGCGACCTGATGACGATGGCGAACCTGCCCCAGGAATGCCGCGCCGTGCTCGACGCGCCGGGGCCGGCCTCAGCCGAGGCCGCGACCTATCATGGCGGCAGCGTGCCGGTCGCGGTGGCCGCTCCCGAACCCGAAGCGCCGTCGCTGCCGGCCACCACGGCCAGCGGCACGGCTGGATTGCCGAGCGGGGTGAGCGCCTTCACCGAGACGCCCGAGATCGGCATCCCGCTGCCGCGGCCACGGCCGCCTGCAAACTGAGGTCGCCGCGCTTGTCGGTGGCCTCAATTGGTTAAGAGTCTGATGTTTGCGAAACAGTGGCCGTTTGGCCGCAGACCCGGCCGCAGCGCGCCGCCGGGTTCGAAAACCGTTTCCCTTTTCAAACTCATGCGCTAGTCAACGGGAGTGCGGCTAGATGCCGTCAGGGGCGCCGGGACGGAAGAGAGCATGCCAGGCACAGGTGACGACGATACTTTGTTGCGGTTTCCGATCCTGATCGGCGACATCGGCGGCACCAATGCGCGCTTTTCGATCGTGCTCGACGCCAATTCCGAGGCCGGCGAGCCGACCATCGTCCAGACGGCCAACTACAACACCATCGACGAGGCGATCCAGGCGGCCGTGCTCGACCGCTCGTCGGTGCGCCCCAATTCGGCGGTGCTGGCGGTGGCCGGCCCGGTCGATGGCGACGAGATCGAGCTCACCAACTGCCCGTGGGTCGTCAAGCCGAGAAAAATGTTCGCCAATCTCGGCTTGAGCGACATTGTCGTGCTCAACGATTTCGAGGCGCAGGCGCTGGCCGTCGTCGCGCTCGGCGAGGAGCACATGGAAAAGATCGGCGGCGGCACGCCGGAGCCCAATGCCGGTCGCGTCGTGCTGGGTCCGGGAACCGGGCTCGGCGTCGCCGGGCTGGTCTATGCGCTTCGCCACTGGATTCCGGTACCCGGCGAGGGCGGCCATATGGACATCGGCCCGCGCACACCGCGCGATTTCGAAGTTTTCCCGCATATCGAGAAGCTTGAGGGCCGCATTTCGGGCGAGCAGATTCTGTGCGGGCGCGGTCTGGTCAATGTCTATCGGGCGGTGGCCAAGGCGGATGGCAAGCCGTCGCCTTTCACCACGCCGGCGGAAGTCACCGCCGCCGCACTTGCGAAAACCGATCCGGTCGCCGAAGAAGCGCTGGAGACCTTCGTCACCTGCCTTGGGCGCACCGCCGGCGATCTCGCACTGGTGTTCATGAGCCGCGGCGGCGTGTTCCTCACCGGCGGCATCGCGCAAAAGATCGTGCCGGCGCTGAAAGCCGGCAATTTCCGCGCCGCCTTCGAGGACAAGGCGCCGCACAGCGCGCTGATGCGGACCATGCCGGTCTATGTCATCACCCACCCGCTGGCCGCACTCCTGGGCCTTGCCGCCTATGCCCGCAACCCCTCGCTGTTCGGCGTCCAGACGGAGGGCCGCCGCTGGCGCGACGAAGTTAGTCATCCCAAGGCATAGGCAAGCCGGCTCCTTGGCGTTAAGAGGGGTGCCGAATTGCCCGGCCGCGGGAAGCGGAAACCCTACGAAGCGCTCCGATTTGACATTTCAGCCCCCCAATTTGTCGAAACCCCGTGCGGGCGAGATCGTGGCGGTCATCCGCCGCATTCTCCAGGAAAACGGCCGCGAATATCGGGGCGCGTATATCTTCACGATCCTCTGCCTGCTGACCGTGTCGGCGACGACGGCGCTTGCCGCCTGGATCATGAGCCCGGTCGTCAACCAGATCTTCTATGAACGGCGCGGCGACCTGATCCCATGGATTTGTGCCGCGCTGCTCGGCGCTTTCATCTTGCGCGGCCTTGCCGGCTACGGCCAGGCGGTGACCATGGCCAGGATCGGCAACAATCTGGTAGCGCGCTACCAGCAGCGCATCTTCAACCATCTGATGAAGCTCGGCGTCTCCTTCTTCAACGACACAAGGTCCGGGCGGCTGGCCGCGCAGGTCAACGAGAACGTCAACGGCATTCGCGACCTTCTGTCGATGACGGTGACCTCGACGGCACGCGACGCCGTTTCGCTGGTCGGCCTGGTCGGCGTCATGATCTACCAGGACCCGGTGCTCTCGCTGAGCTCGCTGCTGATCGGGCCGCCGCTGATCTGGACCGTCACCTACCTGATGCGCCGGGTGCGGCGCATCACCCGCGAATCGGTGCAGATCAACTCGCGGCTGATCGGCGCCATGCAGGAGGCGACGCAAGGCATCGCAATCGTCAAGGCCTTCACCATGGAGCACGAGCTGTCGCGCAGGATCAGCAAGCTCGCCGAGGATGCGGAACAGCGGTCGAACAAGATCGCCCGCGTCTCCGAGCGGCTGACGCCGGTTTCCGAACTGCTGGCCGGCATCGCCTTCGCCAGCGTCATCGCCTATTCCGGCTACAGGGCCACCGTTCTCGGCCAGCCGCCCGGCGCGGTGTTTTCCTTCATTACGGCGCTGACGCTCGCCTATGATCCCGCCCGCCGGCTGGCGCGCATGCAGGTCGGCATGGAACGCGCGCTGGTCAATGCGCGCATGATCTACGAGCTTCTCGACATCGAGCCGCAGCAGAGTGACGCTGCTGGTGCCGCCGAGGCGAAATTCACCTCCGGCGAAGTGCGCTTCGACAGCGTCTCCTTCCGCTATGTCGAGGAGGCGCCGGTCCTGCACGATCTGAGCTTCACCGCCGCCGCCGGCAAGGTGACCGCGATCGTCGGCGCCTCGGGCGCCGGCAAGACGACATTGGTGGCGCTGCTGCAGCGCTTCTATGACGTCGAGGCGGGCACGATCGAGATCGATGGCCAGGACATCTCGAAGGTCACCAAACAGTCGCTGCGGGGCTCCATCGCCTATGTGTCGCAGCAGCCTTACCTGTTCGAAGGCACCATTCGCGACAACATCCGCTACGGCCGGCTGGGTGCCACCGATGCCGAGATCGAACAGGCCGCACAACAGGCCGCGGCCGACGATTTCATCCGCCAGCAGCCGCAGGGCTATGACACGCCGGTTGGAGAGAATGGCGTGACGCTGTCGGGCGGCCAGCGCCAGCGCGTATCGATTGCACGCGCCATCGTGCGCCAGGCGCCGATCCTTTTGCTCGACGAGGCAACATCGGCGCTCGACAACGAAGCCGAAGCCCGCGTCCAGCAGGCGCTCACCCAGGTCATGGAAGGGCGCACCACCATCGTCATCGCGCACCGGCTGTCGACGGTGGTCAACGCCGACCACATCATCGTCATGGAACAGGGCAGGCTGGTCGAGGAGGGCACGCATGCCTCGCTGATGGCCGATCCGCACAGCGTCTATGCCCGCTTCCACCGCATCCAGGGCGTGAAGGGCCTGGGGCTTGTCGACGACAGCGCGCCGATCCAGACTTCGGTGCGAAGCATCGAGACGCAGAGCATCGCCGGGAGCACGACATGAGCGAGATATCAGCAACCGACAGACCGGCAAATGATATGGGCCTGGTGGTGGTGGGTGCCGCCGGCCGCATGGGCCAGACACTCATCCGCGCCATCCACACCATTCCAGGCGCGCGGGTCATCGGCGCTGTCGAGCGCGCGGATTCGCCCCATCTGGGCAAGGATGCGGGCGAACTCGCCGGCGTCGGCCGCATTGATGTGGCGATCAGCGGCGACCCTCTGCCGGTATTCGCCAAGGCCGATGGCGTGCTCGATTTCACCACTCCAGCCTCATCAGTCGAATTCGCCGGCTACGCGGCGCAGGCGCGCATCGTCCATGTCATCGGCACGACCGGTTGCTCGGCCGAAGACAATGCTGGAATAGCGGCGGCGGCGCGCCACGCGACGATCGTCAAGTCAGGCAATATGAGCCTCGGCGTCAATCTTCTGGCAGTGCTGGTCGAACAGGCGGCGCGCGCGCTCGATGCCGAGGATTTCGACATCGAGATTCTCGAAATGCACCACAAGCACAAGGTCGACGCGCCGTCGGGCACCGCGCTGCTGCTTGGCGAGGCTGCCGCCGCCGGGCGCGGCATCCCGCTGGCCGGCAATGATGTGCGGGTCCGCGACGGCCATACCGGCGTGCGCAAGGCGGGCTCGATCGGCTTTGCCACGCTGCGCGGCGGCTCGGTGGTCGGCGATCACAGCGTGCTGGTGGCTGGCACCGGCGAGCGCATTACGCTGTCGCACCACGCCGAGGACCGCGCCATCTTCGCCCGCGGCGCCGTCAAGGCAGCGCTCTGGGCGCGCGGCAAGAAGCCGGGATTGTATTCGATGCGGGACGTGCTCGGCCTCGGCTGAGCGACCAATCCGCCAACTTGCCAATCTGCCAACCCGAAGGGAGCAAACATGTCGAGAACCCTCGTGCTCGTGCGCCACGGCCAGAGCGAATGGAACCTGAAAAACCTGTTCACCGGCTGGCGCGACGTCGACCTGACCGAGCAGGGCCACGCCGAGGCCAAGGCCGCGGGTCAGAAACTCAAGGCGCGCGGGCTGAAATTCGACATCGCCTTCACCTCGGCGCTGATCCGAGCCCAAAAAACCTGCCAGCACGTTCTCGACGCGGTCGGCCAGAGCGACCTGAAAACCATCCGCGACCAGGCACTGAACGAGCGCGATTATGGCGACCTCTCCGGCCTCAACAAGGACGACGCCCGCAAGAAATGGGGCGAGGAGCAGGTGCATGTCTGGCGCCGTTCCTACGACGTGGCGCCGCCCGCCGGCGAAAGCCTGAAGGACACCGGCGCCCGCGTCTGGCCCTATTACCTGCACGACCTGCAACCGCACGTATTGCGCGGCGGCACGGTGCTGGTCGCCGCGCACGGCAACTCGCTGCGCGCGCTGATCATGGCGCTGGACGGCAAGTCGGGCGAGGAGATCGTCAAGCTGGAGCTCGGCACCGGCGTGCCGGTCATCTACCAGCTCAACGCCGATTCGACCGTGGCTTCGAAGGAAGTGCTGGAGGGCTGATAGTCCTTGAGTCGGCAAGCAGCAGGCCGTTCTTGATCGAGCATGATCTCTGGACATATGAAAACCGTTTGTCCGAGAAAACCGGTTCTCACTTTTCGGGATCATGCTTTGAAAAAAGCGCGTTGACACACATCGCTTGCCCGCTTACATGAGCCCGCACCAGCCCAGATGGCGGAATTGGTAGACGCGCACGGTTCAGGTCCGTGTTCCGCAAGGAGTGGAGGTTCGAGTCCTCTTCTGGGCACCATCACACGCTAAGCGTTTGATGGTGAAACGTTTTTGATGTCATTCGGCAATTTGGCCCAGTTGTAACAGTCGCTGTTATAGGTGGGGCATATTGCGTGGCAGGATTGCCTGAGCGAATGATGTTGCGGGGCGGCACGTATTATTGCCGTGCCTGGGTGCCGACAGACGTGGCGCCAACCTTCGGCGGAACGCTGGTTGTGACCTCGTTGCGCACAAAAGATCTGAAAATCGCGAAATCTAGGCTTGCCCGAAAGACTGTCGAATTGGAGGACCAGTTCGAACGTGTTCGATCGGAAAGAGACACAGCGATCACATTTCGGTTTCGCAGCGGACCGAGGGTGACTTTTTCGCGCTGGCGAAACGGTACGGCGTAGAGGTAGCCGAGCGCGAAATCGTTGCACAGGCAACTTTCTTCGAACAAGCAACCCGCGATCCCAAAAGGCTCTGGAGCGGCGATCTCATCATCTCGCCGACGGCTGCTGACTATGGACATGGCGAAACGTGCGAAATTTGAAGGCGCACCTTGCGCGGCAAAGCCGATGACATCCGCTCGATCGAGTCGATGGATATCGTCGACTGGAAGGATGCCTTGGTAAAGCCCGGAAAGCGGCCAAGACAATTTCGAACGGGCATTTGGGTTGTGCTCGTGCATTGTTCTGCGACCCATTTAGTTAGGGTGGAAGGTCACTACCGTGGCTGTGGCTCTGCTTCCACTTCAACTATTAACTGTTTTCAAATTTGCACGTTGACGCTTCCTCTGTCGGAGGGTTAATAATCTCCTAATATAAGAACCTTCTAACATCTCGTGGTGGGCAACCAACGGGTTGGGGCGATGCAGTTGGGGTTGGAGACGCAGCGCGGCGACTAGGTCGCCGCGCCATGATCATGGATAATTTATCCGTTCGTGAATGGCCAGTTCGAGCCGGCTCTTCGTGCGCGCCGGCTATCCATCCCAGTTTGTGTGCCAATCGTGCGACCCTTTGCTCGGACAGAGCAGTGGTCGTCTAGGGCTATCAACAAGCAGGCGTAGGGTCGTCTGTTTTAGATCAAACAGGGGTTGAAAATGGCTACTCAGGTCATCGGTGCCGGCGGCACCACGACATCGTTCTCCAACACACCGCAGGCGAAGGATGACGTTTTCAATTTAACCGAGGATACGGTCGTCCTCGCTTCAGGCTCGCAAACCAGCATCTTGCTGGACGTGATGCTGAATGATCTGGGCGGAGCCGCAAAAACCCTCTATTCGGTGGATGACGCGATTTCCGACGCGGCGACGGGCACCAAGCAATACGCGCCGATCGACCTGACGAAGGCAGACGCTCTGACAAACGGCGTCTCCGGCTGGGAAAGCCTCGGCGGCGGCGTTTTGATTCGCATCAACAACGGCAAGGTCGAAATGGACCTTAGCGGGTATCTGGCGGCGCATGGCTTCTCCAGCCTGCAGGCCATGGGTCCGGATGACCATATCAATGAGACCTTCACCTATGCGATCAAGCTCGGCAACGGAACGCTGAGCTGGGCCAGCGTGTCGGTCAACATTCAAGGCACCAATGACGACGCGATCATCACCGCTGTTACCGGCGCAGACCTGACTGTGGTGGAGGCCGGCGGCGTTGCCAATGGCACGCTGAATGATCCCAACGCCAGTGGGCAGCTGACCATTACCGACCCCGATGCCGGCCAGAACCATTTCCAGGCTCCCCCAAGCCTCTTGGGCACTTACGGCACGTTCGCCTTCGACACGACAAATGGCGTGTGGGCCTATACGCTCAACCAGGCGCTTGCCGATCCGCTGACACAGGGCCAGCATGTTACGGACACTCTGACAGTAAAATCGGCGGATGGAACGGCGAGCTATAACATCGTCGTCAATATCACCGGCACCAACGACGCGGCGACGGTGAGCTCGGACTCGAAGTCCGTGACCGAAGGCGACACGGCGGCGGCGCTGAACACCAGCGGCCAGCTGACGATCACCGACCCTGACACGGGTGAAGCGCATGTGGTGGCGCAGACCAATGCGGCCGGCGCCTATGGCGACTTCTCGATCGACGCCGACGGCGCCTGGACCTACACCGGCAACGGCGCGCACAACGAACTGACCGCGGGTCAGGTCGTGACCGACACCTTCACGGTGACGAGCCAGGACGGCACGGCGACGGGGACGGTGACGGTGACCATCACCGGCACCAACGACGCGGCGACGGTGAGCTCGGACTCGAAGTCCGTGACCGAAGGCGACACGGCGGCGGCGCTGAACACCAGCGGCCAGCTGACGATCACCGACGCTGACACGGGTGAAGCGCATGTGGTGGCGCAGACCAATGCGGCCGGCGCCTATGGCGACTTCTCGATCGACGCCGACGGCGCCTGGACCTACACC
>NZ_JAMYQF010000026.1:0-80124 GCF_040320745.1 Mesorhizobium sp. M0621
ATTTTTCCGTAAAACATTCGCCACCTACAAAATGGCCGCCCTGTACACGCGTTTTATATTTTTTTTGCCGCCGCGCCCCGGGGGGCGCCAAAATGACTTGTGGGTGCCGGCCGGGGCCCCGCGACCGATTGAACTTTGTTGGCTTGAGAACTGGAACCGTGATGAGCGATGGCGAATCCTACCGCGTCAGGATGACCGGTATTTCCAAACGATACGGCCCCATCCAGACGCTGGACGACGTTTCGCTGGACCTGAAGCCTGGCGAGGTGCTTGGCCTGGTCGGCGACAATGGAGCCGGCAAATCCACCTTGAGCAAGGTTCTGTCCGGTGCGGTCATTCCGGATTCCGGCACCATCGAGATCGACGGCAAGGCTGTCTCCTTTTCCTCACCGGCCGATGCCCGCGCCGCACGGGTGGAGATGGTCTATCAGGACCTTTCACTCTGCGACACGATTGATGTGGCGGGCAATCTCTTCCTCGGCCGCGAGCCGCGCCGCCGCGTTCTCGGCGTCCCCTTTCTCGACAACAAGCGCATGCATGATCAGACGCGTGAGATGCTCGACCGGCTCGGCATCGTCATCGCCGATACCAGGCTCAAGGTCGAAAACCTGTCCGGCGGGCAGCGCCAGTCGATTGCCATCGGCCGCGCCGCCTCCTTCGATCCATCGGTGCTGATCATGGACGAACCGACGGCGGCCCTTGCCGTGGCGGAGGTTGAAGCGGTTCTGGAGCTCATCCGCGCCGTCAGCGCCCGCGGCGTCAGCGTCATCCTCATCACCCATCGACTGCAGGATCTGTTCCTGGTCTGCGATCGCATCCAGGTCATGTATGAGGGTTGCAACGTCGCCGAACGCAAGATCGGCGACACCAGCATCGAAGAGGTCGTCAACCTCATCGTCGGCCGCAAATTCACGGCGCGTTCGGCCCGCGCCAGCCGTGATGAGACAGCGCAGCCATGAATGTCACGTCATCACCCGGGGATATCAGCGCCTCGCCGCACAAACGCGTCCACAACACCACCTGGAAGGACATGGCGATAGCCAATGGCAGCGTCGTCTCGATAGCGCTGTTCTTCCTCATCGTCTGCGTGGTCTTCTCGCTGGCCACCGGCTCCTTCCTGACGGCGCCCAATCTGCTCAACATCGTGCGCCAGTCGGCGCCTCTGCTGATCGTTGCGGCAGC
The DNA here is from genome assembly GCF_040320745.1 of Mesorhizobium sp. M0621. Classification (NCBI taxonomy): domain Bacteria; kingdom Pseudomonadati; phylum Pseudomonadota; class Alphaproteobacteria; order Hyphomicrobiales; family Phyllobacteriaceae; genus Mesorhizobium; species Mesorhizobium sp. M0621. Next base: position 1,183 of record NZ_JAMYQF010000026.1, read on the forward strand.
CATGACCTTCGTCATCACCACCGGCGGTATCGACCTCTCGGTCGGGTCCGTGCTGGCGCTGACTGCGACGCTGTCGGCTGTCTTGCTGCAGTCCGGACTGCCGTGGCCGCTCGTCGTCGTTGCCATGCTGGCACTCGGCGCGGCGATCGGGGTTTTGCAGGGCTTCTTCATCGCCTATGAGCGGATACCGGCCTTTATCGTCACACTTGCCGGGCTCTCGATTATCCGCGGCGTAGCGTTGCTCATCACCGGCGGCTATTCTATCCCGGTTGAGCCGACCAGCTTCTTCGTCAACATCGGCAGGGCTTGGTTTCTCGGTGTGCCGGTACCGGCACTGCTCGCCCTTGTCGTCCTAATCGTCGCCTATCTCGCATTCAACCAGACGCCATTCGGACGCTATGTCACCGGCATCGGGGCCAATGCCGAAGCCGTGCGCCGCGCCGGTGTCGATACGCGCTTCATGACCCTGTTCGTCTATGTGCTGTCAGGCATGGCGGCGGCGGTGGCCGGCATTGTTCTTGCCGCCCGGCTCGGTTCCGGCTCGTCGAATTCCGGCCAGGGTTTCGAGCTCGATGTCATCGCCGCCGTGGTGCTTGGCGGCACCAGCCTGTTCGGCGGGCGTGGCACGATCATCGGCACCGTGCTCGGCGCGTTGACCGTCGCCGTTATCGGCAACGGCCTGATCCTGGCGCATATGTCGCCCTTCCTGACGCCGATCGTCACCGGCACAATCATCCTCGTTGCCATCTGGCTGAATTTCCGGCTGTTCAAGGGCGCAACGCGGAGCCGCTGACATGGATCATCTGTTCGAAGACAAACCAAGGGAACGGGTGCCTATCGGTGTCCGCTCCGGCACCGTGATGACCGTTACCGGCCCCGTCGCCATCGCCGACATGGGCGTGACGCTGATGCACGAGCATATCCTGCTCGATGGCGCGACTTCGTGGAAATGCCCCTGCCATCCCGACGAGAAGAAGATCGCCGAGCAGCCGGTCAGCATGGAGATCATCGGCGAGTTGCGGATGAACCCTTACATGAACCGCGACAACGTCTCGCTCGACGATAGCGATCTGGCGCTTTCGGAGCTGGCGAAATACCGGGCGCTCGGCGGCCACACCGTGGTCGATGCGACCAATATCGGCATTGGCCGCGATCCGGTGAAGCTGGCGCGAATCGCCCGCGCCTCGGGGTTGCGGATCGTCATGGGGACAGGTTTTTACCTGCAGCACACCCACCCCGACTGGCTGAAAGCGATGGACGTCGACGACGTCACCGAATTCCTCGTCAACGACGTCGGCGGCGGGTCGACGCAACCCGAAATCATGGCCGGCATCATCGGCGAGGTCGGCGTCAGCAAGGATTTCACCGATGAGGAACGCAAGTCACTGCGGGCTTCGGCCCGCGCGGCCAAGATCACCGGCGTGCCGCTGACCATTCATCTTCCCGGCTGGGAGCGGCTGGCGCATGACGTGCTCGACGTGGTCGAGGCGGAAGGCGCCGATCTCCGGCATACGGTGCTTTGCCACATGAACCCGAGCCACAACGATCTTGCCTACCAGCAAAGCCTCGCCGCGCGCGGCGCCTTCCTGGAATACGACATGATCGGCATGGATTTCTATTATGCCGACCAGGATGCGCAGTCGCCGTCCGACGAGCAGAACGCGCGGGCCATCCGTTCGCTGATCGACATGGGGCTGCTCGACCGGATTCTGCTGTCGCAGGACGTTTTTCTCAAGATCATGCTGACCCGCTTCGGCGGCTTCGGCTACGGCTTCATCCTCAAGCATTTCGTGCCGAGATTGAAGCGCCATGGTGTCGAACAATCGGCAATCGACACGATGCTCATCGACAATCCAAAGACTGTGTTCGCCGAGGGCCTCTGAGCCGCGGCCCCAAACAAGGCAGGAGTCTACATGTCCAGGAAGAAGGTTCTTCTCGCAGGCGAATCCTGGGTCTCGACCGCGACCCACATCAAAGGCTTCGACCAGTTTCCGACCGTGACCTATCACACCGGTGCCGACGAGTTGCTGGCCGCGCTGAAGGACGGTCCGTTCGACGTCACCTTCATGCCGGCGCATGAGGCGCAACGGAACTTTCCGCAGACCATGGAAACGCTTTCGGCCTACGATGCGGTCGTGCTTTCCGATCTTGGCGCCAACACGCTGTTGCTCCACCCGGACACCTGGGTCCACTCCAAACCAACTCCGAACCGGCTGCGCCTGTTGCGCGACTATGTCGGCAATGGCGGCGGCCTGTTGATGTTCGGCGGCTATTACAGCTTCCAGGGCATCAATGGGGGCGCGCGCTATCACAAGACGCCGGTCGAGGACGTTCTGCCGGTCACCTGCCTGCCGGTGGACGACCGCGTCGAGGTTCCGGAAGGCTATGCGCCAGTCGTTGTCGGCCCGCAGAGCCATCCGATCCTTAAGGGTCTCGGCAAGGATTGGCCGATCCTGCTCGGCTTCAACGAAGTCACGGTCAAGGACGGCGCGGAAGTTCTCGCCACCGTTTCCTCCGACTACCGTTCGCTGCCACTGCTGGTGACCGGCAAATATGGCCAGGGCCGCACCGTTGCCTGGACCTCGGATGTCGGCCCGCACTGGCTGCCGCCCGGCTTCATCGCCTGGAATGGCTACAAGACACTGTTCGAACAGATGCTGGGCTGGGCAACGGCCAGGGACTAGCCATGCGCGTCCATGTCGTCGGCAATGTTTGCGTCGATACGACGTTTCGCCTGGACCGTTTTCCGGCGCCAGGCGAGACGCTTAACGCTTCGGAACATGCCGACGGGCTTGGCGGCAAGGGTGCGAACCAGGCGGTGGCCGCGGCGCGCACCGGAGCCGATGTCCGCTTCCATGCGGCGATCGGCAACGATGCCGCCGGAGCCTGGATCACAGAGCAGTTGAGCCGCGATCTCGATGCCAGCTATCTGACGACGCTGCAGCTGCCCAGCGACCGGTCGACCATCATGGTCGATGCGCGGGGCGAGAACCTCATCGTCACTGGCGCAAGTTGCGCCGCAGCCTTCGATCCCCTGGCCGACGGCGATTTTGTCCGATCGGTCGAACACGGCGACATCGTCGTGGTTCAGGGTAACCTGGATCCGGACGTAACGACCGCTTGCCTAAAGATGGCGCGGGGTGCGGGGGCAACGACGGTCTTCAATCCAAGCCCGCTTGCGGCCGGCAATACACCGGGTTTGAGCGACGTCAGCGTCGCCGTCGCCAATGCCGGCGAAGCGGCGCAACTGACCGGATTGAGCAATCCCGACGCGGCAGCCCGCGAACTAATCCGCCAAGGCGCAGGAACCGCTATCGTGACGCTTGGCGCGCTCGGCTGCCTGGTCGCCGATGGCGAAAGACGGATCGACCGGTTCGTGGCGCCGAGGGTGGCTGTGGTAGACACCAGCGGCGCAGGCGATGTCTTCTGCGGTTGCCTCGCCGGCTGTCTTGCAGTCGGCATGGACCTCGCCATGGCAGCGCGGATCGCGATCCGTGCCGCAGCGATCTCGGTCGGACGCGCCGGCACGCTCGGCTCCTGCCCCGACAGGCAGGAGATGAAACTGCTCATGGAAACGACGGAAGCGGAAACCGCATGACAAAATCCTCCAAACCGATCGGCCAGGTGACGAATGATGCGTTGCAGTCGATCTTCGGCAGAAGCAAGGTGGTGATCGGCGTTGTTCATCTGGCACCCCTGCCAGGTGCGCCGCGCTATGATGGCGAAGCGGTCGAGGCCATCTATCAACGTGGCCTCGACGACGCCAAAGCCTATTTGCATGGCGGTTGCGATGGCGTGATCGTCGAGAACCACGGCGACGTTCCGTTTGCCAAGCCCGATGATATCGGGCCGGAAACTTCCGCCTACATGTCCGTCGTCTCAGACCGGATCCGCAGGGAACTCGGCCGGCCGATCGGCATCAACGTGCTTGCCAATGCTTCCATTCCCGCGCTGTCGATCGCCAGTGCCTCCGGCGCTTCCTTCGTCCGCGTCAATCAGTGGGCCAACGCCTATGTCGCCAATGAGGGCCTTATCGAAGGTGAAGCGGCGCGCGCCATGCGCTTCCGGGCCAGGCTTAGGGCCAACGGCATCCGCATCTTCGCCGACGCCCATGTCAAGCATGGCGCCCACGCCATCGTCGGCGACCGGCCGGTTGAGGAACAGGTCAAGGATCTGGTGTTCTTCGATGCCGACGCGGTGATCGCCACTGGCCAGCGCACCGGCCACGCCGCTGATCTCGGTTACATCAGGATGATCAAGGACGCCGCCGGACTGCCGACGCTTGTCGGCAGCGGGGTGACGCCCGACAACGCCAACGATATCCTCGACATCGTCGACGGCGTCATTGTCGCCAGTTCGCTTAAGCACGATGGCGTCTGGTGGAACCAGGTCGACCCTCAACGGGTGAACGGCTTTATCCGAGGCCTCAAGCGGTGACTTTGGTGCCGGAGATCGACGGCGAGCGGCTGCTGGGCCGCCTCGATGCCTTCGCCCGGATCGGCGCGACGCGAGCCGGCGGCGTAAACCGTCAGGCGTTCAGCATTGAGGATCGCAGCGCTAGGCGCCTGCTGGCGGAATTGGCGATCGAGCGTGGTTTCGCGGTTTTTCAGGACGCCATGGCGAACCTCTTCATCCGCCGCGAGGGTACGGATGCCACGCTGCCGCCGCTGCTGATCGGCAGCCATCTCGACAGCCAACCGACCGGCGGACGCTTCGACGGAGCGCTCGGCACGCTTTCCGCCTTCGAGACGCTCGAAGCAGTGGAGGACGCGAAGGCCGAAACTCGAATGCCGATCGAGGTCGTCGCCTGGGCCAATGAAGAAGGCAGCCGGTTCGCGCCGGGTGTCATGGGCTCCATGGCCTTCACCGGGGCCGATATTTCAGCGTGGCAATCCATAATCGGCAGCGACGGTGCGTCCCTCGCAGAGGAGCTCGCGGCAACCATCTCCGCCTTGCCAGAGGCAACCCTTCGCCCCCTCGGCATGCCGGTCTCCGGCTTTATCGAGCTCCATATCGAACAGGGACCATCGCTGGAAAAGGAGCGGTTGCCGATCGGTATCGTCACCGCCGTGCAAGGCACGCGGTGGCTGGAAGTCGCCATTGAGGGCGCTGCCGGTCACGCCGGTACAACCGGCCTTGCCTACCGCAGGGATCCGATGGTCGCGGCCGTTGCCGCGATGCACAGGCTGCAGATGACGGTCATGCCGTTCGACAGCAGCGCAAGGCTGACGGTGGGCCGGGTCACCGCCAAGCCGGGATCGATCAATGCCATACCGCAGTCGGTGGTCTTCGCCGTCGACATCAGACACCCGCAGGTAGAGCGGCTCGATGCCATCGAAGCCGAACTGCGCCAGGTCTGCGCGGCGGAGGCAGAGGCTCAGCATTGCACGGCAATGATCAGGCGGTCGTTCGACATGCCCGGGGCGGCATTCTCTCCCGATATGGTCAAAACCGTAGAGGCGGCCGTCAATTCCCTGCAACTGCCGCACAAGCAGATGATATCGGGGGCATTCCATGATGCGCTGTTCCTCGCCCGGGTGGCGCCTGCCGCGATGATTTTTGTGCCGTGCCGTGACGGGCTGAGCCACAACGAGGCAGAATATGTGGAGCCCGCCGACGCAGTTACCGGCGCGCGGGTTCTGCTCCAGGCGGCTGTCGCGGCAGCCTCGCCGCGATGATCGTTCAAGGCACTGCTCTGGCAGGCTGATTGCGCCAACCTCGGGCCGGCGAGCTCGAGGCGCCCGGTTTCGAGGCGGCGGCGGTCGCCATTCATGCCTGCCCCTGCCCTTGCACCAATAAACCGAGCAGCTGTGTCCTCACCGCCCTTGTGGGTGTCGGCAAAATGGATGAATAGTCGGGACGGTGCATCGCCCTGAAATTGCCGGTTTGCGGTCCTCAGGTCGTGCGATCGCTAGCCGGATTCCGAATGGCCAGTCCTGAACCACGCAAGAGAAGAGGTCCGATCGCCACCCGGCTGCTGGCGCTCGATGCGTGGATCGATTCCTCGCTTTACGAGATCGGTTTCAAGGCGCGCCTATTCTGGGAATCCGCGACGATCTTCTCGCGGCGCTTCCGTGTCAGCGGCTGGCGCCGCGGCATCATCGAACTGTTGAGCGAAGGCTTTACCCTCGGTGCCGGCGGCATTGTGGTGATGCTGGCGCTGGCCATTCCGGCTTTCCAGGACACAGCCGGCGACTGGCGCGCCCAGGGCGACTTCGCGGTCACCTTCCTCGATCGCTACGGCAACGAGATCGGCCAGCGCGGCATCATCCAGCGCGATTCCGTGCCGGTCGACGAGATGCCCGATCATGTCATCAAGGCGGTTCTCGCCACGGAGGACCGCCGCTTCTTCGATCACTACGGCATCGATGTGCTGGGCCTTTCACGCGCGATCTTCGAGAATGTGCGGGCAAATTCCGTCGTCCAGGGCGGCTCAAGCATCACCCAGCAGCTGGCCAAGAACCTGTTCCTCACCAATGAGCGCACGTTGGAGCGCAAGATCAAGGAAGCTTTCCTGTCGCTGTGGCTCGAGGCCAATCTGTCGAAGAAGGAAATCCTGCAGCTCTATCTCGACCGCGCCTACATGGGCGGCGGCACGTTCGGCATCGAGGCGGCCGCCGATTTCTATTTCGGCAAGAGCGTCAAGGACCTGAACCTCGCCGAGGCAGCGATGCTGGCCGGTCTGTTCAAGGCGCCGACCAAATACGCCCCCCATATCAACCTGCCGGCGGCGCGTGCGCGCGCCAATGTGGTGCTGTCCAACTTGGTCGATTCCGGTTTCATGACCGAAGGTCAGGTTTTGCAGGCAAGGCTGCACCCGGCCGACGTCGTCGATCGCGGCGAACAGAAGAGCCCGGATTATTACCTCGATTGGGCATTCGACGAGGTCAAGAAGATCGCCAAACCGGGCCAGCACTCGCTCGTTGCCCACACCACCTTCGACGCCAACATCCAGAAGGCGGCGGAAGAATCGGTGGAGTTCCACCTGCGCCAGTTCGGCAAGGAGTATAATGTTACCGAGGGTGCGGTCGTGGTCATCGAGACCAACGGCGCCGTCAGAGCCATCGTCGGCGGCCGCGACTATGGCGCCAGCCAGTTCAACCGCGCCACCAAGGCGCTGCGCCAGACCGGTTCATCGTTCAAGCCCTATGTTTACGCCACGGCGATGGAACACGGCTTCACGCCCAATTCCATCATTTCCGGCGGCCCGATCAGCTGGGGCTCCTGGTCGCCGCACAATTACAGCGGCGGATCGGCGGGCAACGTCACGCTGATCATGGCAATGGCCAAGTCGATCAACACCGTGCCGGTGCGGCTGGCCAAGGATTATCTCGGCATTCCGCCGATCAAGGCAATGGCCGAGGCGATGGGTGTGGAGTCGCCGCTCGAAGCGCACAAGACAATGGTGCTCGGCACCTCGGGCATGACGGTGATGGACCAGGCGACCGGTTACAGCGTGTTCGCCGACAACGGCTTCGTCGGCTCCCGGCACGGCATCTCCCAGTTGGTGACCCGCACCGGCGACGTGGTCTATGATTTCGCCAAGGATGCGCCGCCGCCACACCGGGTGCTGTCGGAGCAGGCGCTGAAATCGATGAATACGATGCTGGCGGCGGTGCCGGTGATGGGGACGGCGCGGCGGGCTCAACTTCCCAACATCGTCGTCGCCGGCAAGACCGGCACGACGCAATCCTACCGCGACGCCTGGTTTGTCGGCTTCACCGGCAACTACACGGCGGCGGTATGGATGGGCAACGACGACTTCACGCCGACCAAGAACATGACGGGTGGCTCGCTGCCGGCGATGGTGTGGCAGCGACTGATGGTCTACGCGCACCAGAACATCGACCTCAAGCCGATCCCGGGCATCGACAAACCCTTTGTCGACGAGGAGATCGCGGCCAAGGCCGAGGAAGCGCAGAAGAAGAGCGACGCGCAGGCGGCGGCCGATGCCGCGGCTGAACGGCCGGCGGTGCTGTCCAGCCGGACCACGCAGACGTTGCGGGACATGACCAAACTGTTCCAGTCTCCGCTGGCCCTCGATGCGCCTCAATCGCCGGAGACGCTGTCGGCACTGTGATCCTTTCCGACTGGGCGGATCATTCCGACTGGCTTGGGCGGGCAAATCCATCGGCCCGCTTGCCACAAGCCCCCACGCCGCGATATCTCCGAGCGGCAACTCTTCTTATCCCCGGCCCCTCATGCTCAAGAATGCCTTCCTGACGCTGCTTTCGCTTGCCATAGCCATCGTCGGCGGCGGCGGCAGCGTCTGGTATGCGCTCAAGGTCCAGGATGGTGTCGGCGCCATCCGGATCGGCCAATGGACGGCCTTTCCCGATATCGGCACGCCATCCGCCGATCCCTATTCCAAAGCCCGCGTGGCGCGCGAGGGCGTGCTTGCGCTCGGCCGCGCCGAAGGGCTGTCCTTCGTCGCCGAGCGCGACACGGGCGGCGGCGAACTCAAGCGCGAATGCACCTACACGATCGAGGGTGGTTTTCCGACGGCACGGTTCTGGACACTCTATGCCGCCGACCAGTCGCTCGGCGTGGTCGAAACCGGCAAACCCCGGCTTGCGGCGCTGCAATCCTATGGGGTTATGCGCCAGCCCGACAATTCTGTCATCATTTCCGCCGGCCGTCACCCGATGCCGGGCAACTGGCTTTTGACCGACGGTTTCGGCAGGATGTATTTCGTGCTGACCTTCTACGACACGCCGATCGCCAGCAGCACCGGCCTGTCGGACGTTTCGCTGCCGCGGATCGTAAAGGTCGGCTGCGATGCGTAGTTTCCATGCGGCGATGCGCAGGCTTTTTCATGCGGCCCTGCTCGGCCTGCTCGGCGCCGGCATCGTCCACATCGTCGTGCTGTTCCTGGTGCCTGAGTTTTCTGAACGCGATGCCTGGTCGCGGCTGTCCATGGCGTCGGATCTCTACAGGATGACCCGGCTCGATGCCGAGGCCGGTGGCGCGCCCGTGGTGAAATCCGTCGATCCGCTGTTTTACGCAACGGCGTGCCGGTTCGACCTGGGCGAAGGCATGGTCCGCATCAAGGCGCCTGGACATGTCCCGTTCTGGTCGGTGTCGGTCTATGACCGCAGCGGCCACAACATCTATTCCTTCAACGACCACACCGCGACCGGCGGCGTGCTGGATGCCGTCGTGCTGACGCCGGTGCAGATGATTGACGTGCGCAAGGACCTTCCCGAGGAGCTTCAGGGAGCGATCTTTGTCGAAGCGCCGATCGAGGAAGGCATCTTCGTCATCCGCGCCTTCGTGCCCGATGACAGCTGGAAGCCGATCGTATCGCGCTTCTTCGAGCAGAGTTCTTGCGAGCTGCAGGACTTCTAGACGCGATCGCGACCAATGGTCCATGGCTGCCGAAACTCAGTGGTGCGGAACCGGCTTCGTCCCTGGCGATCCCGGCTTGTCGGGATCAACCGGCCGCACTTCGCCGGCATGAGACCGCTCGTAGCGGATGCCGGGAAAGATGATCACCGCCGCCGGCATTTCGGCGGCTTGCTTTGCTCGATTGCTTGGTGCCGTTCGCGGCACGAAAGACAGTACCATGCCCATGGTTCGCGCATTCCTCTCGGTTTCCCCGGAGCACAACGCAACGCCTCCAAATATCATTAAGGCCGGCAGAGGGTTAACGGAGCGCTAACGGATCGTCGCTAACTTGATCTTTGTCTAGAGGTCAGGGTGTCCTGACCGGGGCATTCGCGAAACCGACACAGTCCGGTCGAGCGTGGTCAAGGTTGTATTGAGTACGGGCGTATCCTTCGTGTCATCTTCGGACTTCAGGCAAATCGCGGCACGGAAAGATCCGGGAAAGGCCGAAAGGCTGTTCCGCGCCGCGGTGTCGGCATTCTGCTCGCTGACCCGCCCTTCACGCCGAGAGATCGGCCAGCTCGAAGACCTGACGCTGCCGCTGTTCGACGATGTGTCCGTCGAATCTCGCCGTTACGTGGCGGCTGCCCTTTCCGAATGCGAATATGCGCCTCCCGCTTTGGTGCGCCGCCTCTGCGAGGAGCCGGTCGACATTGCCGCTCCCTTGCTCATCCGCTCACGCGCCGTAAGCAACATCGATCTCATCGCGCTGATCGGCCGGCACGGACTGCCGCATGCACGCGCCATTGCGCGCCGCAAGGATCTGAACCCGACCATCGCCGATCTGATCAGGGCCCTCGAAAGGCCAACTCTGGTGCGAGTGCGGGAGCCGGAAGCGAACGCCATTGCGGCGGACAGGATCGTGCCTGCGAGTACCGAAACTGCCGCCGAAGAGCCCAACGGAGGACAGGTGGCCGGCGCTGCCGCCGAAGGCGCACGGCGCAGGCTGCGTTCCATGATGCGCACCGGCGACGAGGCATCGGCGACGAGCGCCGATCCTTTCACCGGCGCGGATACCTATGTGAAATTGCGGGAGACGGCGCTGACGGGAAATGCCGCCTTCTTCCACACCGCACTCGCCGACGCGCTCGATATCGATTTCTCGGTCGCGCGATCGCTCACCGCCAACCAGAACTACGCGTCGCTGCTTGCCGCTCTGCGCTCGCTCGACCTCAGCGAGGACAGGGCATTCCTGGTCACGGTTGCCGTTTATCCCAGCCAGTTCCCGCATCCGCAGGCTATTCGCACCTTCCTCGACCGCTACCGCCTGCTGCATCGCGAGGCGGCCCAGGACAAGGTGCGGATGTGGAAAGCGGAAAGCCTTTCAACGGCGGTTCGCGAGACAGCACCCGCAAACAGCGACGCCCACACGGCATCGAACAGTGACGATGCGGCGGCTTCCTCCGGCTTCAGGGCGTCTTCACGGAAATAAGCTCGTCGACCGGCACTGTGCCGGCCTCGATCTCGACCACCCAGATATCGGGATCGAATTTCTTCTCCCTTTCCAGCCTGGCATCGAGCATGGCGGCATCGTCGCCGGCCCCGAGCAGAGTGAAAAACCGCTCGTCGGGCTTGGCTGAGTCGTAGCTGGTCTGCGGCGCCGGGCCGAACAGGGCAACCTCGCCCAGCCTGCCCCGCGCCAGCACGAAAACAGCGCCGGCTTCGGCCGCGCCGCGCTTGGCCACGGCGGCAAATCCGCCGGCGCTGAAAACCCGGCGCAACAGGGCCGAGACCCACAGATCCGATGTGACGCGCATAGTGAGAACTCCGCTAATGCATGTCGACCAAAAGTGGCCCCGGGTTTTGGGACAACGACATGCATGGAAACAAGGGTTCTCTATTGATATTTCAGCCGCTCGGCGAGCCGTCGTTTCAGCCGTCAGTTGGTCAGGCCGATCTCGCGCATCTTGACGTAGACGATCTCGTCGGGCTCGCCAGTTTGCGGCAGCCCGAACAGCGACTGGAATTCCTTGATCGCAGATTTGGTGCGCGCGCCGACGACGCCGTCCAGCTGCATATCGTCATTGCCGAATGCCTTGAGCCCGGCCTGGATCTTGACGATGCGGGCATCGGGCGCCTGCGCGGTGTTCGTCTGCTCGGCATTCGCCTGCCCGGAATTCGTCTGTAAAGACACTGGAACGGCGACCGGCGTATCCGGGCGCGGCTGCGGTCTGGGTACGACGGAAGCGGTTTTCGGCGTCGCGCCCAATTGATCCAGCAGCAGCGCGTCGATCTCGCCGGACGCGTTGAGCCCAACCTTTTGCTGATAGGCCTGGATGGCCTTGCGCGTGTTGGGTCCGGAAATGCCGTCGACCGTTCCAGAATAGAAATCGAGATCCTTCAGTATGCCTTGCACCTGCTCGACTACCGGATCGCCCTTGATCGGCGCCGGCGCGCCGGATGGCCGCACGATGTTGAATGTCGTCTCCGGTTCGTCGGCCGCCATGTGCGGAAAGCCCGCGATGCTGCGGGTCGCAAAGAACGCGCCAGCATGCGGGAAAGGCTGATACCACAAGGCATTCGCGGAAACGTAGAACAACGTCACCAGGAATGCCGTCGAGCCACCCACCAGGACGGGATTGCGCGAAATCATGCCGCCGACGGCGACGGCACCATCCTGAAAGGCATTGCTGCGGCGCTTGACCGCCTTCTTAGGCTGTCTTGCGGAGCGAGCCATTTCTGTCCCCTTTCGCCATAGCCACAGGCATGGTCAGCACGCCGGCCTTCTCCGCCTGATGTCCCTTCGGTCCGTTCACCGGCAGGCTGATGGTCACCGTGGTGCCCTCGCCCGGCATGCTTTCGATGGACATCGTGCCATCGTGCAAGGCAACCAGGCCCTTGACCAGCGAAAGGCCGAGACCTGTCCCTTCGAAACGGCGGGTATAGTCGTTCTGGATCTGCATAAAGGGCTTGCCGAGATTGGCAAAATCCTCCTCAGCTATGCCGATGCCGGTGTCCCTGACCCAGAAATGCAGACGCGAACCTATCCGCTTGGCGCCGACGACGACATCGCCGCCATCCGGAGTGAACTTGATCGCATTTGACACGAGGTTGATGAGCATCTGCTGCACGGCACGCCGATCGGCATTGATGTCGCCGGCGTCCGGCGCGATCTGCGCCTGCAGATCGATGTTCTTGACCTGCGCCTGCAGCCGCATCATGGACTGGCACATATCGACCGCTTCCGCGAACCGGAACGGCTCCGGTTCGGTCGCATAGACACCCGATTCAATCCTGGACACGTCGAGTATCGAAGTCACGACGGCAAGCAGATGCTGGCCCGAATCCCTCACCAAGCCGACATATTCCTTCTGGCGCGGATCCTTGAAGGCGCCGAACATCTCATGCAGCAGCATGTCCGAGAAGCCGATGATGGCATTCAACGGCGTGCGCAGTTCATGGCTCACCACCGCCAGGAAGCGCCCCTTCGCCACCTCGGCGGACGCGGCCGCCTCATTGGCCGCCGCCAGATCCTCGCGCAGCCGGGCAATCTCGTCATTCTCGCGCAGGACAAGCGTGAAGACGTCGCCCTGTTCCTCACCGCGCACCAGATCGAGCGAGAACGGCCGATAATTGTCTGCCGCCAGGCGATTGTCATTTTGGCCGTTGCCGTTCTGAGGCAGCCTGATGCGCAATTCGAGCCGGCGCGACAGTGCACCGTCGCGCATGTCGGCCAGGGCGCTGAGATAGGAGACGCGATCCGAGAGATGAATGCGATCGAAGAAGCCGTTTCCAGACAGCAGTTCGGCCGGCAATTTCAAAAGCGTGCGCGCCTTTGGCGAAGCGTCCAGAACCTCGCCATGACGTGCGACGCGCAAGACCACCGCATCGATAATGTCTTCGAGCCGATCGGCAGTGTCCACGACATCGGCCGCATCGGCGGTGTCGCGAAACACCGACGCACGCGGCATCACTGTGAGCGCCCAGGCCAACGGCACCAGCCAATGCCACGCAGCAATCTGCGCTCCTGCGAACGGGAACACCGTTCCAACCAGAGGCTGAGCCAGGATGGCGGCAGCGGCCGACACGGCTCCCCAAAGTGCTGCACGCCGCGAGGCGCCGATCCACCAGGCTTCGAATGGCAGCGCCACGACAAGCATGGCGACAGGCGAACTCAGCCCGCCCGCGGCGGCAATGAGACTGCCGAGAGAAATGCCCGCCACTGCCAGGGCGAGCTGACTTGCAATCGCCATCTTGCCGGTCGCCGCCACCAGCAAGGCGACGAACCAGCACAGGCCAAACGCCGCGAAGATGGCGGCCATGGTGACGGCGGCGCCCATGCCTGAAGTGACCAGCGTGACCGCGGCACCAGCGGCAAAGAAAGGAGCGGCGAGCATGACCCCGATGAAGCGGCGCTGGCGCTCGCGGTCGCTCTGCCCAAGGATGGACGGATGGACCATACGTTCGCAACCGGCGGCAATCGCGCCAGGCAATTCAACGTATCTGGCCTTGATTGAACTCAACTCAACGCACCCGTAATCGTCGTGGACAGCTCTGCTTTGCAGATCGTTCTGGTTGGCTCTGAAACTCGCATCCAGCGTTTAAGGAATGGATAAGGCAGGGTCGACCAAGGCCTCGGCTTGCGGCAAATATCGGGATGCCGGCAGCCGAAAGCCCGGGCAAATGCAGCCATAGTAAACGGAGGGTTATTCGCCGACCCGTGCCCGTCGGTTGGCTGCACGCAGAGCCCGGACTCCCGGCTTTCAGGAAAAACCAGGAAAAGCATGGAGATAGATGGTTTATCTCGCGTTAAGAGAAATCATTCGGATTTGAGACAAATCGATTGCACAACGGCTCATTTCGAATTTGCCTAAAATTTGAGGAAAATTCTCACTTTGCCCGCAAGCCGTCCTTTGCGCCTGTGTGCCAACATCCTGCCTACAAAAGAGGTCATGCCATATGGATGCATGATCCGGTCACGACGAGAGGGCAAGGGTATGGTCTTCCTGATAAGAATGGCTTTCTGGTTTTCGCTGGTGCTGCTGGCGCTGCCGCTGACTGTTGGTCCCGATGAAACGGGCCGCGAAAGCGTCGGCCCGATCCAGGCTCTGTTTGCGGCACGCGAAGCGGTTGGCGACATCGCCGGCATTTGCGAACGCAAGCCCGATGTCTGCGAGACCGGCAAGTCGGCGATGCACACCATCACCGCCCGCGCCAAAGAGACAGCCAAGATCGCGGCAGCGATGCTGGACGACAAGTCCGCCGCCGGCCCTGACACATCGACGATGACCGGCAGCGTGCCCGAGGAAGTTGTCTTGCCCGAGACAGTCACCCTTCCGGCGCAGAATTAAGCCGTTTCGACGGCGCACCGCGGGCTGTCTGCCCTCTCGACGCCCGCAGTGTCCTTGTTTTTTCCGTGACGCGGCGCCGCCGCGTCACTATATCCGGCCCATGACCACTACGATCCAGACGATCCGCGACGATTTTTCGTTCCTTGAGGAATGGGAAGACCGCTATCGCTACGTCATCGAACTCGGCGAGGCACTGCCGCCGTTTCCGGACGAGCAGCGCAGCGCCGCCAACAAGGTGCCGGGCTGCGTCAGCCAGGTCTGGCTGACCACCGAACAGGGGCCTGGAGCCGATCCGGTCGTCACTTTCACCGGCGATTCGGATGCTCATATCGTGCGTGGGCTGGTCGCGATCATGCTGGCGCTGTTTTCCGGCAGGACCGCCAGCGAGATCCAGAAGACCGACGCGGAAGCGACATTGAAAGAACTCGGCCTCGACGAGCATCTGTCGCCGCAGCGCGCTAATGGCCTTCGCTCGATGGTCAAGCGCATCAAGCGCGACGCGGAGGCGGCGCTCAAGCAGACCGCCTGATAGCCTATCAAGCTACGGCACGTTTGCCGCCCGTGCAAAATCAAACGGCGCCCGAAGGCGCCGTTGAAGTCGATCAATCTGGCTAGCAGCGATTACCGCGCCTTGCGCTTGCGGCCGAGGCCCATCTTCTTGGCCAACTGGGAGCGGGCAGCGGCATAGTTGGGTGCAACCATCGGATAGGTCGGGTCGAGGTTCCACTTTTCGCGATATTGATCCGGCGTCAGGTCATAGTGGGTCATCAAATGGCGCTTCAGCGACTTGAACTTCTTACCGTCTTCAAGGCAGACGATGTAGTCGTCATGAACCGAGCGCTTCGGGTTGACCGCCGGCTTCTGCTTGTCGGCAGGCGGCTGTTCGGCGGTTCCGCCCACTCGGCCAAGCGCAGCATGGACATCGGATATCAGGTTCGGCAATTCGCCGACCGGCACGGGGTTGTTGCTGACATAGGCGGCCACCACGTCGGCGGTCAATTCGATCAGCGCATCGCTGTTTCTGGAAGGTGTTTCGGCAATATCCATGGTTTTCAGGCCCCAACAAGAGTTACTTCGATCTGCGCCCTTTTTTTACAACCAGGGCATTGCACGAATTTGTGCAGCTAGAGCTTCTGCGATTCGTGTCACGGGCATATCAATGAGCCTGCGCACAAAGTAAGTCAATTCACCCTTTGCGCTATATTGAACGATGCTGATCAATTATTCGCCGATCAGCTTCAATCTTTCGTGCACTGTGTAATTTATCGATATTTCTCGCGCCAACCAGCAACGGCTGACGCAACGTCAGCTCGCCGTTACATTCGTGGTAACTCACAAATCAGGCTTCAATGCTTGATTTTTCTTGGCTACTGCACGCGCAAGCTTGGTTGTTCATGTCTGTCCACAAAACCACAGGTTGCCGCCGTCCTGTGCAAGCAATCAGGCGACATGCCTGTCATCCGACCGGATCGGTTGATCGCCGCCGCATAATCAATGCGGGGTGATGTATTTGCCGTAGGCCCCACCCGGTGACGAAGTTGCCGTTCTGGGCCGGGTTATGCCAGACTTCGCACCAGCGATAGCGAACCGTCTGTTTCTGCTTCCACGCCAGCTGGCTGGCGATGTCGAGCAGGTTTATCCCGCCGGTGCATCGTCCGGTCATCTGCAGAACGGTCCCGTTGGGGTATGCTGCCTGCTTCTGGGACGTACCCGAAGGGTATTTGCGCACATTGAGCGTATCGCCGAACGGCACATTGGCCACTTGCCAAGCCGCGAATACGGTCGCATGAGACTGGCCGGCACAGGCCAGAGTTAGCGAAGCAACGGCGAAAGCCGCGGCAGTCCGAGACCAAATAGTCATCATCTCTCCTCCCGGCTCATCTCCTGGAGCCGGCACAACCCATGCGCTGCGGCTCTTGAACCCGCCCTGATCAGCGTGTTCATTCGCCATTCAAGGTTCTTCTAAAGCGAGACGCAATGACCAAGACATCCGCATTTCCGATCGTCAGCCCGCCAACGCCCGAGAAGCGGCCGGTTTTCGACACGCATCACGGCATCACACGAACCGACGACTATGCCTGGCTGCGGGCCGACAACTGGCAGGAGATGTTCCGGGATCCGTCATTGCTCGATGCTGGGATCCGCGCTGAGCTGGAGGCAGAGAATGTCTACCAGTCAAAGCTGATGGCCGACACGGTCGAGCTGCAAAAGCAGCTTTTCAAGGAGATGAAGGGCCGTATCAAGGAAGACGATTCTTCCGTGCCGATGAAGGACGGACCCTATGCCTATGGTTCGTCCTTCAAGCTTGGTGGCGAACAGCCGCGCTATTTCCGCATGGCGCGTGACGGGGGCGCCGAGCATATCCTGCTCGACGGCGACGCGGAGGCCGCGGGCAAGGCCTATTTCCGCCTTGGCGGCGTCGATCACTCGGCCGACCACGCCAAGCTCTTGTGGGCATTCGACGACAAGGGCTCCGAATTCTACACGCTTCGCGTGCGTGACCTTGCCGACGGCAAGGAGCTTGCCGACCAGATTTCCGACACCGGCGGTTCAGGCGTCTGGAACGCCGGCAATGACGGCTTCTTCTATACGCGTCTCGATCCCAACCACCGCCCGTCCAAGGTGCTGTTCCATGCGCTGGGCGCCAGCCCGGAAAGCGACCGGCTGATCTATGAGGAAACCGATCCCGGCTTCTTCATGAATGTCGACGGCACCCGCAACAACGAATGGATCATGATCGGCATCAACGATCACGAGACGTCGGAATACCGCCTGATGCGCGCCAGCGACCCGTTTGCCGAACCGAAACTGGTCTCGGCGCGCGAGATTGGCCTTCAGTACGATCTGGAAGAAGGCGGCGACATCTTCTTCATCCTGACCAACGCCGACGGCGCCAAGGATTTCAAGATCATGACGGCGCCGGCGAGCGATCCGGTCCGCGCCAACTGGCAGGAACTGGTGCCGCATGAACCCGGCCGGCTGATCCTGTCGGTGATCGGCTTCAGGGACCACATGGTCCGGCTCGAACGCAAGGAAGGCTTGCCGCGCATTATCGTGCGCGACCGCAGCAGCGGCGAAGAGCACCTTCTGTCCCTCGACGAGGAGGCCTTCTCGCTCGGCCTGTCGGGTTCCTATGAGTACGACACCGAGATCATGCGCTTTTCCTATTCGTCGATGACGACGCCGGCCCAGGTGTTCGACTACAATATGCGCACCCGCGAGCGGGTGCTGCTCAAGACCCAGGAAGTGCCGTCCGGCCATGACGCGGACCACTATGTCACGCGGCGGCTTATGGCGCCGGCCAGCGACGGCGAACTGGTGCCGATCTCGCTCTTGCATCACCGCGACACGCCGCTGGATGGATCCGCGCCTTGCCTGCTTTACGGCTACGGTTCCTATGGCATCACCGTGCCGGCCGCTTTCAATACCAACTGGTTCTCGCTGGTCGACCGCGGCTTTGTCTTCGCCATCGCCCACGTCCGCGGCGGCAAGGACAAGGGCTATGGCTGGTACGATGACGGCAAGCGGGCGCAGAAGATGAATACGTTCACGGATTTCATCGCCTGTGCGCGCCACCTTGTTGCCGAGCGCTATACGGCGCATGAGCGCATAGTCGCGCAAGGCGGTTCGGCCGGCGGCATGCTGATGGGCGCCATCGCCAACATGGCGCCGGATTGTTTCGGCGGCATCGTCGCCGAGGTTCCGTTCGTCGATGTGTTGACCACGATGCTCGACGCGAGCCTGCCGCTGACACCGCCGGAATGGCCGGAATGGGGGAATCCGAGCGCGTCCGCCGACGATTACCGGACCATCGCCGCCTACTCGCCCTATGACAACGTCGCCGCGCTCGACTATCCGCCGATCCTGGCGCTGGCCGGCCTCACCGATCCGCGCGTCACCTATTGGGAACCGGCCAAATGGGTGGCGCGGCTGCGCGACCGCAAGAGCGGCGACAATCCGGTGCTGTTCAAGATCAACATGGATTCCGGACACGCCGGTGCCTCCGGCCGGTTTTCGCGGCTGGAGGAGATCGCCTACACCTATTCGTTTGCGCTGAAGGTGACGGGCAAGGCACATATTGCAGGAGCAACCCACAAATGATCGATCTCACCACCTTGATCGCTTACATCGCGGTCGTGCTTGGCTTCGTCTTCATTCCAGGCCCCGCCACCCTGCTGACGATCGCCCGGGCAACGAGTTCGGGAACCAAGGTTGGCATCGCGACCGGCGCCGGAATCGCGGCCGGCGATGTGTTTCACACCGTCATGGCGATGGTCGGCATTTCGGCGATCATCGCCACGTCGGCGACGCTGTTCAGCCTCATAAAATACATCGGCGCGGCCTACCTGGTTTATCTCGGCATTCGCGCGATCATCAAGAAGATACCGGCCGATCCGGCTGCCGGTGGGCTCGCGATCTCCGCCGGCAAGGCGTTTCGACAGGCTGTCCTGACCGAAGTGCTCAACCCCAAGACCGCGCTTTTCTTTCTCGCTTTCCTGCCTCAGTTCGTGCGGCCTGAAAACGGATCGGTAATGCTTCAGTTGACCACATTGGGGATCATCTTCGTCATGCTTGGCCTTTTCAGCACGGTCGTCTTTGCCGTGAGCGCCGGTCGGCTCGGCGCGTTCCTGCGCCGAAATCCGACGGTGCTGCGATGGCAAGGCAAGGTTGTCGGCGGCATCTACTGTGCTCTGGGTGTTCGGCTCGCGCTGCAGCAGCGTTGACGGGAAAGTGGCGAGGTCTGTCAGTCGTGCTGGCGATCATGATTTTTTGAATTCCGCGCTGCTCATTTCACTCGCAATTGCGATGGCCGCGCGCTACCCAGTGCGCGGCTTTTCCCAAGCCCCGACAGCCCCAATCGCATAAAGGTCCGTTATGCTGCTCGTCGACGTCTATCTCGACAAATCGCCCATCCAGGGCATCGGCGTCTTTGCCAAGAACGCCATTTCCCGCGGCGCGCTGATCTGGAAGCTGGATCCACGGTTCGACCGGCTCATCGAGGTCGAGACTTATGAGCGCGAAGCCGGGCCGGTGAAGAACTATCTCGACCGCTACTCCTATCCCGACCGGCGCGATCCGAATTACATCGTCTTCGAAGCCGACGACGCGCGTTACATGAACCATGACGACGAACCGAATTGCGATGTCTCCTCGCCCGAGGAGACCTACGCCTTGCGCGACATCGCTCCCGGCGAGGAGTTGACCTGCAACTACAACCACTTCTTCGAAACAGGCTTCGACTTTCTCGGCGACCGCCACCTGTCATCCGAAGACTAGTTCGTGGTCTTCTTGCGCGCCGGATAGCCGTTTGGATGCGGCGGTATTGCCTTGAGATAGGCGGCGATGGCCGCACGGTCCTCCGGCGCTAATTGGGCCATGTTGCGCTGCACGTCGACCATGGCGCCGCCGACGGAATCGAAGTCAGGCGTGAAGCCGGTTTCGAGGTAGTTGGCGATGTCGGCTTCCGACCAATTGCCGATACCGCCCTCGCCCGATGTGATGTTGGGTACGATGCCCTTGCCTTCGGCAGCCACGGCACCGGCCAGCCACTCGCTCTTTTTCGTGCCGCCCGCAAAGTCGCGCGGCGTGTGGCATTCGCCGCAATGGCCTGGCCCTTCGACCAGATAGCGGCCGGCCATCACTGGATCAGGGGTGCCTTGGGGGAATGCAACAACCGGCTGGTCGCTGAGGTAGAGCAGTTTCCACAGGCCGATGCCGCGACGAATGTCGAAGGGAAAACCGAGCGAATTGGCCGGGGCCTTGCCGGCGACCGCCGGCAGCGTCTTCAGGAAGGCGTAGAGATCGGCAATGTCGGCCGGATTCATGCGCGCGTAGGAAGCATAGGGAAACGCCGGATAGAAATGCTCGCCCGAGGGCGAGACACCCTTCAGCATGGCGTTGGCGAGGTCCTCGACCGACCACGCGCCGATGCCGTCCTTGGGATCTTGCGAGATGTTGGGCGGCACGAAGGTGCCGAACGGCGTCTTGAGTTCGAGCCCACCCACGAGTTGAAGCCGCGCATCGCCCTGCGAGCCCGGCTTGGCATGGCAGGAGGTGCAACCGCCGGCATAGAAAATGCGCTTGCCCTTGGCCGCGTCGCCAGGACCGAGCTTGACCAGGGTCTCACCGTCGAGCCTCACCGGCGCCGACAGAACCCACCCGGCAGCCGCGCCGACGCCGCCCAGAACGACGAGGGCGCCGACGAGTTTTTTCAGCCAGGGCATCGCCCGCTATCAGCTCTTTTTCACCCGATAGGTCTGGTGGCAGGTGCCGCAATTGGACGCGATGGTGCCAAACTGCGTCTTCAACGCATCGACATCGGCAGGAGCGGCGGCGATCCCTGCCTTAATGTCGGCCAGATATTTGTCGTTGGCGGCCTTGAAGCCAGCCATGTCTTCCCAAATCTTCGGCGACGCCGTGGTATCGCCGGTGTCGCTGCCCGCCGGGAACAGCGCGTCGACATCCAATTTCTCCTCATTCGCTTGCAAGGCCTGCAGTGCCGTCAGCACCGCCGCAGCGTCAAAAGGCTCCTCGCCCTTGACCACTTTCGACAGGCCGCCGGCGATCTTTCCGCGTTCCTTCATCAAAGCCTGCCGATCGAGGATCGGGTCGGCAAAGGCCGCCGACGCCGCGAGGGCGAGCATAGAGATGGCGATAACAAGCTTTCTCATTCAATTGGCTCCGTGATGAAGGCGTTTCGGGACAGGACGTTAACGGATGCTACAGGGGGAAAATTCCCTTCCCTGGATGATTTTTTGGCAAACTTTTGCTGTTGCGGGAACCTAGACGCAGAAAAAGAAAAGCCCCGGGGATGTGAACTGGCCCCCGAAAGTTGGACATCAACCTTCGGGGGCCAGTTCAGATGCCGGGGCTTTTCTGAAAATCGATCACTTGGCCTTTTCGTACAACTCCAGCACGTGATCCCAGTTGATCAGGCTGTCGACGAACGCCTCGAGATATTTCGGCCGGGCGTTGCGATAGTCGATGTAGTAGGAGTGTTCCCAGACATCGACGCCGAGGATCGGCGACGCGCCATGGACGAGCGGGTTCTCGCCATTCGGCGTCTTCGAGATCGCCAGCTTGCCGTCCTTGACCGAGACCCAGGCCCACCCAGAGCCGAACTGCGTCGTGCCGGCGGCAATGAAGTCGGCCTTGAACTTGTCATAACCACCGAGATCGCTATCGACCGCCTTCTGCAGGGCGCCCGGCAGTTTGTTGCCGCCGCCGCCCTTCTTCATCCACTTCCAGAAATGGATGTGGTTGTAGTGCTGGGCGGCATTGTTGAAGAGGCCGGCATTCTTGCCGAACGACTGCTTGACCACCTCTTCGACCGACAGATCGCCCAAGCCGGCTTCGGCAGCGAGCTTGTTGCCGTTGTCGACATAGGCCTTGTGGTGCTTGTCGTGGTGATATTCCAGCGTCTCTTTCGACATGTAAGGCTGCAACGCCTCATAGTCGTAAGGCAGAGCGGGCAATTCAAAAGCCATCGATAGTACTCCCTCGTGGAAAAATCCGGTGTCGATACCGGACTAAGATAGGTCTGGAATGGGTTGGGGCAACTCCGGAATGAAGCGCCGATCGCCTTTTTATCCGCTCAGGCGGCGGAAGTCGAATGCGCCCAATCCCAATAGAGTTCGCGCGCCTTCCTGGCCACCGGACCGGGCTGCAGATTGCGATCCTCGATGCGCGTGATCGGCACCACCTTGGAATGGTTTCCGGTCGAGAAGATTTCGTCCGCTTCGAGGAAATCGCGCACCGACAGCGTCTTTTCGGTGGTCTTGAAGCCATATTCGCCAAGCAGCGTCATTGTGCGCGAGCGGGTGATGCCGGACAGGAAGGTGCCGTTTGGCGCCGGGGTCAGCACATGGCCGTCCTTGACCAGGAAGATGTTCGAGGTTCCGGTCTCGGCGACGTTGCCCAGCATGTCGAGCACCATTGCGTTGTCGAAGCCCCGCATCTTGGCTTCGAGAATGGCACGGCCGTTGTTGGGGTAGAGGCAGCCGGCCTTGGCGTTGGTCGGCATGGTTTCGATAGTCGGGCGCCGGAACGGCGACACGGTCACCGAAAAGCCGGTCGGCGGGATCATCGGCGATTCATAGAGGCAAAGGCAGAAGCGGGTCGATGCGGGATCGGCCGGCACGCCCATATAGCCGCCATGCTCGGCCCAGTACATCGGCCTGATATAGACCGCCGTCTTGCCGTCGAATTTCTTCAACCCATCCCACGTCAGCCCAACGATCTTGTCGGCGGTCATCGACGGCTTGAGACCGAGCGCAATCGCCGAAGAATTCACCCTGGCGGCGTGAAGATCGAGGTCCGGCGCGACGCCCTCGAACCAGCGGCCGCCGTCGAACACGCTGGTGCCGAGCCACATGGCGTGGCTGCGCGGTCCCAGAATGGCGACATTGCCCTCGTACCAATCACCATCGATGAAAGTCCATGTCGCGGATTGCGCCGCAGCCGCCAGTGTCATCGTGTTGTCCCGTCTCAATCGGTCTGTTGTGACGGCCATTGGAAGATGCTTTGGCGGGCGCCGTCAACCAGCATCGAGGAGTTTTGTTGAGGCCAGCGCCCGAGCCGCCGCAATCAAGGCTTGCACCTTGTCGCGCCTGCCCTCAAAACTGTTGTCATGCAATACGCCGCCTATGTCTTCGACGCCTATGGCACGCTGTTCGACGTGCATGCCGCCGTGCGCCGTCATGCCGATCGGATTGGGCCGGAGGGCCAATTGTTGTCCGAGATCTGGCGCGCCAAGCAGCTCGAATATTCCTGGGTGCGCACGCTGATGGGCGCCTATGCCGATTTCTGGCAGTTGACCGAACAGGCGCTCGATTTCGCCCTGCGCAAGGTTCCCTCGGCCGATCCCGGCCTCAAGGCGACATTGCTGGATGCCTATTGGCGGCTGGATTGCTATCCGGAAGTGCCGGCCGTGCTCAAGGCGCTCAAGGCTTCGGGAGCGAGACTGGCGATCCTGTCCAACGGCTCGCCCGAAATGCTGCAGGCAGCGGTCAAATCCGCCGCGCTCGACCAGGTTCTGGACGATATCTATTCCGTAGATACGGTCCAGCGCTTCAAGACCGATCCGGCGGTCTACGACATGGTCGCCACCGGTTGGCGCCTCTACCCCGGCGCGGTTTCCTTCCAGTCCTCCAATCGCTGGGATATCGCAGGCGCCACCAAATTCGGTTTTCGCACGGTGTGGATCAACCGTTCCAACCAGCCCGAAGAATACCGGGACTTCCCGCCGGCCCTGATCTTGCCGTCGCTGGAAGCCTTGGTGCCGGGCAGTTGAGACGAGCACGTGTGTCCCTGGCGCCACAGTGGCCACGCGGTCACAGCTTCGCCTTTGTTTGTCCACCTTCCGGCCAGAATCGGAACCGCCTATCGCCACAGGTGTTGTCAGGCACCCGCGCAATGGTCGGCGCATTGACGCTTTGTTGCGATTTGAGACTTAAAGAAGGCAACCATGTCCAAAACCGAAATCGAATCCTATCGCCTGAGCCGTCGCGGCTTTCTCAACGCCGCAGCATTGGGCGCCGCCTCGATCGCGGTTTCAGCATGTGCGACCACCGGACCGGGGCCGGTTGAACCCCCGCCGCCAGCCTATGTCGAGCCGCCGCTCGCCGACTACGCGACGATGTACGCGGCCGTCAGCGATGGCGGCTTCGATTTGCCGGCAATCCCCTTCGACAGGATCGATCCGCAGTTCCTGCGCCAGATCGTTCCCGACCCGACCGGGCAGAAGCCGGGAACCATCGTCGTCGATACCACTGGCCATTTCCTCTACCTGGTTCGTCCGGGCGCCCAGGCGATCCGCTACGGCGTCGGCCTCGGACGCGCCGGCTTCGAATGGTCCGGCGATGCCGTCGTCCAGTGGAAGCAGAAGTGGCCAAAGTGGACGCCGCCGGATGAAATGATCGCCCGGCAGCCGGAACTGAAACCATACAGCGCCGACAATGGCGGCATGCCCGGCGGGCTGAAGAACCCGCTCGGCGCGCGCGCGCTCTATCTCTTCCAGGGCAACGTGGACACGCTCTACCGCCTGCACGGCTCGCCGGAATGGAAGTCGATCGGCAAGTCGGTCTCGTCAGGCTGCGTGCGCCTGATGAATCAGGACATCATCGACCTCTATGATCGCGTGCCGTCGAAGACCCCGGTCGTCGTGACCAGCGACGCCAGCCAGCCGGTGGTGGCGACGGCCAACCGCAAGGCTATTCCGATCGATGCCGGTGTGCCGGACGGATCGGTGCTGCTCGGCCCCGTAAAGGCGATCACCGACTCGATCTTCTGAGCCAACGAGGCAGCGGCAACGCCGCTGCCTCAAGTCCTAACGTCCCCTCGACAAGCTGCCCAATATCCCGCGCACGATCGCCCGGCCGACCGACGAGCCGACGGATCGCACCACCGACTTGATCGCCGCCTCGGCCACGGTCTGGCGATTGGACGGGCGCGGCGCAGGCGCGCGCCTGCCACCGGATTGGGGTGCCGGATCGTCATTGCCGAAGCCCGGGATGGTCCAGCGCGAGCCGCCGCTACCGGCCTGTTGCGCCTGCTCTTCGGCATCCTGCGCGTCCTTGGCCTTTTTCTGCAGCATCTCGAAGGCCGATTCGCGATCGACGACCTGATCGTACTGACCGGCGACCGGGCTTTCCTGGATCAGCTTTTGTCGCTCGGCCACCGTTATAGGCCCAAGCCGCGAGGATGGCGGGCGGATCAGCGTCCGCTGCACCATGGACGGAATACCCTTGGCCTCAAGCGTCGAGACCAGCGCCTCGCCGGTGGCGAGCTGGGTGATGGCGGTCATGCAGTCGAAATCGGGATTTGGCCGGAACGTTTCGGCCGCCGTCCTCACTGCCTGCTGCTCACGCGGCGTATAGGCGCGCAGCGCGTGCTGTACGCGATTGCCGAGCTGGGCGAGAACTTTTTCAGGGATATCCAAAGGGTTCTGCGTGACGAAATAGACGCCGACGCCTTTCGAGCGGATCAGGCGGACCACTTGTTCGACGCGATCGATCAGCACTTTGGGTGCTTCGTCGAACAGAAGATGCGCCTCGTCGAAGAAGAACACCAGCTTCGGCTTGTCGGGGTCGCCGACTTCCGGCAGCACCTCGAACAATTCCGACATCAGCCACAACAGGAAGGTCGCGTAGAGCCGCGGGTTCATCATCAGCTTGTCGGCGGCAAGCACGCTGATGGCGCCGCGCCCGTCGCGGGTGGTGCGCATGATGTCGGCGATGCGCAGTGCCGGCTCGCCGAAGAAGTTTGCCGCGCCCTGCTGCTCCAGGACAAGCAGCGTGCGCTGGATGGCCCCGACCGAGGGCTTGGTTACATTGCCGTAGCGCGAGCCGATCTCGTCGGCGCGCTCGGCGATGTTGGCGAGCAGCGCCTGCAGGTCCTTCATATCGAGCAGCAGCAGGCCTTCTTCGTCCGCCAGGCGGAAGGCGATGTTCATGATGCCTTCCTGCGCCTCGGTCAGGTTCATCAGGCGCGACAGCAGCAACGGGCCCATTTCCGAAACCGTGGCGCGGATCGGATGACCCTGTTCGCCGAACAGGTCCCAGAAGATGACCGGAAATTCCTGGAAATCATACGGGTCGAGCTTGACCTGTGCGGCCCGCTTGACGAGGAAATCCTGCGCCGTGCCCATCATTGCGATGCCCGACAGATCACCCTTGATGTCGGCGCAGAAAACCGGCACGCCGGCGTTGGAAAAACCTTCGGCCAGTATCTGCAAGGTGACGGTCTTGCCGGTACCGGTGGCGCCCGTCACCAGGCCATGACGGTTCCCATATTGCAGCAACAGTTGCTCGGCACGCTGATAGCTGTCGTCAGGCTTGCGGCTGGCGCCGATGAAAATACTGGTGTCGTCAGCCATATGTCCGGTCTCCGCAAACTGATGTGTTAAAGCCAGTGGCCTTGCCGCAGGTATAGTGAGGCCGTTGCGCAGCGACAATGCCGATCCTAAAAATCGGTTTTTTGGAGCTTGCGAATTTTTGCAGGTGTTTGACAATCGTTCATGGTTCGTCCACGCAGGTCGACCTATATCTGATGGATCGAATTCGGCCGCTGAAAGCGCATTGCATTGCGATATCGGACCGGGGACCGTAGACTGAATTGCTCCAGGCTGGTGCGGCCGCATAAAACGAGGAAAACGGATGGGCGCCGGAGCCTTGACCAGGGATGTCGAACCCGAGAACGCCGAGCGCCAGCGATGGCTGGCCCTGGCGGAAAAGGCGCTGGCTGGCGCTTCCTTCGAGGAGAAGCTGGTCTCGCATACCGACGACAACATCCGCATCGAACCTCTCTACGACCGCAGCACCGCGGCGGAACCGATCGTGCGCGCAAATCCGAAATCGCCCTGGATCGTCAGCCAGCGCATCGACGATCCGGATATCGACCGCGCCAGGACCCAGGCTCTGGAGGACGTGGCACAAGGTGCTACGGGGTTGTCGCTTGTCTTCGAAGGGGCGCCGAACGCGTTCGGCTACGGCTTGCCGAGAACGGCGAAAGCACTGGAGACGGTGCTGGACGGCGTACCGCTCAACCGCATCCAGGTTCGCATCGACGCCCATCCCTGGAGCCGCGCCGTGGCCGACTGGCTGGTGGCGTTCCTGAGTAAGCGCCGGTCAGATCCGGCAAAGCTCAACCTCTCCTTCGGCATCGATCCGGCGGCAATCTTCGCCGGAACCGGCCGG
This sequence comes from Mesorhizobium sp. M0621, assembly GCF_040320745.1. Lineage (NCBI taxonomy): Bacteria > Pseudomonadati > Pseudomonadota > Alphaproteobacteria > Hyphomicrobiales > Phyllobacteriaceae > Mesorhizobium > Mesorhizobium sp. M0621. Next base: position 28,556 of record NZ_JAMYQF010000026.1, read on the forward strand.
CTGCGCATGTCGATCGAGGCATTGCAGGCCTCGATGCCGCAATCGCTGGCGCATTTCTTCTCGATGGGCGTTCCGGGCGTGCTGCTGGAGGCGGACGGGCGTGTGTTCCACAACGCCGGCGCGACGGAAGCGCAAGAGCTTGGCATCATGCTGGCTTCGGCGGTTTCCTACCTCAGAATGTTCGAGACGGCGCGGCAGCCGCTTGTCTATGCCGCACCCCATATCGGCTTTGCGCTCAGCGTCGACCAGGACCAGTTGCTGTCGATCGCCAAGGTGCGGGCGCTGCGCAGGCTCTGGGCACGGGTGCAGGAAGCCTGCTCGATTCCCAATTCCACGGCCAATATCCATGCCGAGACGTCGTTTCGCATGATGACGGCGATGGATCCGGAGACCAACATCCTGCGCACCACGATTGCCAGCTTTGCCGCGGCGTCCGGCGGTGCCGATTCGATCTCGATCCTGCCGCATACGATCGCGCATGGTTTGCCGGCGGGGTTTGCGCGTCGCGTTGCCCGCAACGCGCAACTGATCATGGCCAATGAAAGCCATGTCGATCATGTCGCCGATCCCGCCTATGGTTCCGGCGCGGTCGAAGCGCTGACCGCCGAACTCTGCGAGATTGCATGGGCGGAATTGCAGACAATCGAGGCCGAGGGCGGCATCCTGTCCAGCCTTCGGGACGGACATATCCAGAAGCGCGTTCACGCCGCGGCGGCGCAGCGTAATGCGGCCTATCGGGCAGGCGAGCGGACCATCATCGGCACCACGCTCTACCCGCTGAAAAGCGAACGTCCGGTCGAGACGCTGGCAGCGGAACGGCGGCCCGCCTTCACCGAAGGCGTTGCCGTCTGCGAGCCGCTGTTTCCGGCCCGCATCGACCAATCGATCGGAGCCGCCTCTTGATCCCCGATTTCAGCCAGATCGGCTGGGTGCCGCCACGCCGCGTTCCCGTCGAGGTCAAGGGCCAGCGGACGACGCCGGAAGGCCTTGTCGCCAAGCATTTGTACAATCAAAGCGACCTCAAGGAGTTGCCGCATCTCGACACTTATCCAGGCCTGCCGCCCTTCGTGCGCGGCCCATATCCGACCATGTATGTCCAGCAGCCCTGGACGATCCGGCAATATGCCGGCTTCTCGACAGCAGAAGAATCCAACGCCTTTTACCGGCGCAATCTGGCCGCTGGCCAGAAGGGGCTGTCGGTCGCCTTCGATCTTGCCACGCATCGCGGCTATGATAGCGACCATCCGCGCGTTGCCGGCGACGTCGGCATGGCGGGCGTCGCCATCGATTCCATTCTCGACATGCGCCAGCTCTTCGACGGCATTCCACTCGGCGAGATGACGGTGTCGATGACGATGAACGGCGCGGTGCTGCCGATCATGGCGCTCTACATCGTCGCGGCCGAAGAACAGGGCGTTGCGCAGAAGGATCTCGCCGGAACCATCCAGAACGACATTCTGAAGGAGTTCATGGTCCGCAACACCTACATCTACCCGCCAAAGCCCTCGATGCGGATCGTGTCGGACATCTTCTCCTACACGTCTAAGAACATGCCGAAGTTCAATTCGATATCGATCTCCGGCTACCACATGCAGGAGGCCGGCGCGACGGCCGACCTTGAGCTTGCCTATACGATCGCCGATGGCATCGAATATGCCCGTGCTGGCGTTGCGGCGGGCCTCGACATCGACCGCTTCGCGCCGCGCTTGTCCTTCTTCTGGGCGATCGGCATGAACTTCTTCATGGAAGTTGCCAAGCTGCGGGCCGCGCGCCTGTTGTGGGCGACGTTGATGAAGAAGAATTTTTCGCCGAAGGACGAGCGCTCGCTGTCGCTACGTACCCATTGCCAGACCTCGGGCTGGTCGCTGACGGCGCAGGACCCCTACAACAACATCATCCGCACCATGATCGAGGCGATGGCCGCGACGCAGGGTCACACGCAGTCGCTGCACACCAATTCCTTCGACGAGGCAATGGCGCTGCCGACCGACCACTCGGCACGGATCGCGCGCAACACGCAGCTCATCCTGCAAAAGGAATCCGGCACTACACGCGTCATCGATCCGTGGGGCGGCTCGGCCTATCTCGAACGGCTGACACATGATCTCGCGGCGCGCGCGCTTGCCCATATCGAGGAGGTCGAGGCGCTCGGCGGTATGGCCGCCGCGACCGAACAGGGCATTCCCAAGCTGCGCATTGAGGAAGCCGCCGCACGCACGCAGGCGCGCATTGATTCCGGCGAGCAAATGCTGGTCGGCGTCAACGCACATCGGCCCGAGACCGACATCGAGGTCGACGTGCTGAAGATCGACAATGCCGAAGTCAGGGCCCGGCAATTGTCGAAGCTGCAACGGCTGAAGGGCACGCGCGATGTCGCCGCTGTCGAAAGCGCACTCGATGCGCTGACCCGTGCCGCGCAAGGCAATGAAAACCTGCTGGAGTTTGCCATCCGCGCCGCGCGCGCCAATGCCACGGTCGGCGAGATTTCATTTGCGTTGGAAAGGGTCTTTGGTCGCCACGTCGCCACGGTGCAGACCATTTCCGGCGTCTATCGCAAAGCCCTTGGCGATCATCCCGTGGTCGACGGGCTGCAGGACAAGCTTGACGCCTTTGAAAAGAAAACTGGCGGCAAGCCGCGCATTCTCGTCGCCAAGATGGGACAGGACGGCCACGATCGTGGGCAGAAGGTTATCGCCACGGCCTTCGCCGATCTCGGCTTCGACGTCACCATCGGAGCGATGTTCCAGACACCCGATGAGATCGCCAGACTCGCCGTCGCGCAAGACGTCCACATCGTCGGCGCCTCGTCACTGGCGGCGGGACACCTGACTCTCATCCCCGAACTGCGCGACGCGCTGAAGAAGCTTGGCCGCGGCGATATGCTGATCGTTGCCGGCGGCGTCATCCCGCCACAGGACTATGACGCAGTGCTGCAAGCCGGCGCGGCGGAGATATTCCCGCCGGGCACCGTCATTCCGGAAGCGGCGGGTCGCTTGCTGGACCGGCTGCTGGCCTAGGCTTGTTATAATACCCGTTGCAACAGCGCGCCAATCGAGTTATAATCGGCGTTGCAACAGGATGATCCATCATGAACACGACCATTCGCAAGATCGGCAATTCCGAAGGTGTGATCCTGCCGAAGGATCTGCTCGATCGTTTGAACATGAAGGCGGGCGACAGCATCGTCATCGTTCAGGAAGGCGATGAGCTTCGTTTGCGCCGCACCGAGGACAGCGCCGAAGAGTTCGAGCGCAAGATGAAGATCGCACGTGAGCGGATGAAAAAGTATGAGGTTGCCTACCGCGCGCTCGCGAAATGACTGAGCATCATTCGCGGGAGTTCGTGGAGTCACTTCACGCCGAGCAGTTGCGCCTGCACGGCGGAGCGGCAGGTATACGCGATGAGGGCATGCTGGAATCGGCGCTCTCCCGTCCTCAGCAGCGGGAGATTTATGGCGATCCGGATTTGTGCGAAATGGCGGCCGCTTACCTGTTCGGTATTGCCAAGAACCACCCGTTCGTTGACGGCAACAAACGCACCGCCTTTGCCGCAGCCGATCTGTTTCTCTATTTCAACGGACTAAGCATCGAGGCCGACCAGCAGGACATCATTCAGCTGGTCTTAATGGTTGCCGCTGGCGAAATCGATGAAGCGGGCGCTGCAGCGTTCTTCCGGGACCATGTCGTCAAGCTCGAAGACTAGCTGTCGGAAAGCTTGACGATTTCCCATTCCTTGCCGTTGACCACGGCCACGTCGCCGACTTTCTTGCCGAACAGAGCGACGGCCATCGGCGATACGTGCGAAATCGTGCCCTTTGCCGGATCCGCCTCATCCTCGCCGACGATTTTCCAGTGCACCTTCCTGCCGTCATCGCCCTCAAGCGTGACGCCCATGCCGAAGCGTACCAGGTCGCTGCCCGGTTCCGGCACGGAGAGTTCGGCGCTTTCACGCCGGGCGGTCCAGTAGCGTAGGTCGCGTGACACCAACGCGATGCGCTCGCGGTCTGCCTTCCTTTCGGCTTTCGCCAGTATGTCGCGCAATTCGGCCAGATTCTCCTCGATCTGCGCCAGGCCGCGCTCCGTCACCAGATTGCGGTGGTGGCTGATCGGTCGCTCACCGACACCGGCAATGGCGTTTTCGCTGTCTTCCTCGCGAGTGAAAGCTCTGCTCATTCCCTGAACTTAGGCGCGGAAAGGCTGCTCGACAAGCGAATGTCGTTGCCCTCGACCGGAGAGGCGGACCGGCTGGCACGATTCCTGCGGTGCAAGGGTCAAAAGCCAGGACCTGTGCCGATGTTGAACAGACGAACGCTGCTGATCGGAACCGCCGGCTTTGCCGTCATGGGCCTCTCGCTTGGCAAGGCGGCCGCCGCCGGCCTGACCGGGATCGAGAAAGCCTCTATGCGCGGTTCGATCAATGCCACGGAACTTGGCGTGCAGCCCGGCACCCTCGACGATCAGAGCAAGGCCTTCGCCAAGCTGCTGCGCGACGCAAACGATCGCGACATGCCGGTGTTCCTGCCGCCGGGCACCTATGTCGTATCCAACATCTCGCTGCCCGGCCGCGTGCGTCTTTCCGGCGTGCCGGGCGCAACGCGCATCGTCTATGGCGGCGACGGTCATCTGTTCATGGCCGAGCAAGCCGACCATATCGAACTCACTGGGTTGGTCTTCGACGGCTCGAACCGTACGATGGGCGATTATGCGCAAGGGCTGCTCGATCTGCGCCGGGTCGCTCATCTGGTCGTCGACAATTGCCAGATCACCGGCAGCGGCAAGAACGGGCTGGCGCTGGAACACGCGGCGGGCCGGGTCGAGCGCTCGGACATATCGGGTGCTGCCGATGCCGGCATCTATTCGGTCGAGGCCGGCGGGCTGGCGATCACGGGCAACACCGTCTCCGACTGCACCAATGGCGGCATCCTCGTGCACCGCTGGCAGGCAGCGGAAGACGGCACCATGGTGACCGGCAACCGCGTCGAACGCATCCGGGCGCGCAGCGGCGGAACCGGACAAAACGGCAACGGCATCAACGCCTTTCGCGCCGGCAATGTGGTTATTTCAGGCAACATCGTCTCGGACTGCGCCTTCTCCGCGATCCGAGCCAACAGCGCCAGCAATCTGCAGATATCGGGCAACACGTGCTCGCGTTCGGGCGAAACAGCAGTTTACTCCGAGTTCTCGTTCGAAGGCGCCATCATCAGCAACAACATCGTCGACGGCGCCGCCAACGGCATCTCGATCGTCAATTTCAACGAAGGCGGCCGCATGGGCGTCTGCTCCAGCAACATCGTGCGCAATCTGTCGACCAGCGGCCCCTACCCCGCCGACTCGCCCGGATTCGGTGTCGGCATCGGCGTCGAAGCCGACACGACCGTTTCCAACAACGTCATCGAGAACGCGCCGCTCTATGGCATGCAGATCGGCTGGGGACCGTACCTGCGCAATGTCGTCGCCACCGGCAACATCATCCGCAAGGCTGGAACCGGCATTGTCGTGTCCGTGGTCGAGGGCGCCGGCACGGCCGTCATTTCAGACAATGTTATCGACGGTGCGGTTAACGGCGCCGTTGTCGGCCAGCGCTGGGCCGAGCCGGCGACAGGCGATCTCGTTTCGTCAAACGATACCGGATATCCGCATCTGACCGTCGAGCGCAATCACGTCAGTTGAGGGTTTAATTCAAGGCCGCAGTGGGCCTCAGCGCCCCGACCTTGGCACCGTTCCGGCTTTCGATGGGCGCGTTTGCCAGTTCGCTCAGTTTTGACGCCAGAGCCTCGTCTGCGCGAAACAGTTTGGCAAGAACTGCGGCAACCATTGCCTCGCCGGCGCGGCCGGCGCCATCATCGCATTTGAGTGCGATGCCGAGGCCAAGTTCCGGAATTGCGGCACAGTGAACACCTTCGGCGCCGCCTTTCGTGAAAATGCGCCCTGGTGCGGCCTCCATCAGCGCGACGTCTTCGCGGCCGGTGCCGGCAACGAAAAAGGGCTCGGTCATGCAGGCGGCCAGCAGGCGCTTCGCGGCCTTGGCTCGCTCGGGACCAAAACCATTTGTCGTTGCCATGCGGGCAAAGCCAAGCGCGAAGCTCCGGAGCGGTACCGCATAGGTCGGGATCGAGCAGCCATCGGTGGCCCGCTCATCCGCGCCATGGACAGCGCCCGTCACCGATTGCATGGCGTCGCGTACCATTTCCTGCAGGCCGTGCCCCGGCTTGACGTAGCCGCGGTGCGCAATGCCGGCGTGGACGCATGTACAGAGGAAGCCGGAATGCTTGCCGGAGCAGTTGTTGTGCAGCGCGTTCGGTAAGCCACCGGCGCGGGCGAGCGTAATCTCCGCGTCATGGTTAGAGGGCCAATGCGTGCCGCATTCGAGCGCCGATCCGTCCAGCCCGGCCCTGGCCAGCATGGACCGCGCCAGTTCGACATGCGCCGGCTCGCCGGAGTGGGACGCGCAGGCGAGCGCTAGTTCGCGGTTGCCGAACCCATAGGCATCGGCCGCGCCGCTTTCGACCAGCAGCAATGCCTGGATCGCCTTGACCGCCGAGCGCGGGAACACCGGCTTGGCCGTATCGCCGATTTCCCAGACCGGTTTGCCATCAGCATCGAAGACCGCGACCGCGCCACGATGCGCACTCTCGACGATCGCGCCGCGCAAGACTTCGATCAGAACCGGATTTGTCATGGTTACCCCGTAAAAATACGGGCTGCTTCTACCTGATCCGGTCCAATATTGAAACGTAGTTGGCGACCGCCGCACCGCCCATATTGAAGATACCGCCAAGTTTTGCGCCGGGCACCTGAATGCCGCCGGCCTCGCCGACAAGCTGCATGGCAGTCAAGACATGCATGGACACGCCTGTGGCGCCGATCGGATGGCCCTTGGCCTTCAGCCCGCCGGATGGGTTAACCGGCAGGCGGCCATCCCTAGCCGTTGTGCCGTCCAGCGCCAGTCTGGCGCCCTCTCCTGGCTTGGCCAGGCCCATCGCCTCATATTCGATCAGTTCGGCGATGGTGAAGCAGTCATGCGTCTCGACGAAGGAGAGATCGTCGAGCGTCACACCGGCCGATTTCAGTGCGCGGGTCCAGGCCTGCTCGCAGCCTTCGAAGGTCAAGATGTCGCGCTTCGACATCGGCAAGAAATCCTGCACATGCTCGTTGGCGCGGAAGGCAACCGCACGGCGCATCTTCAGTGCCGTCGCGGTGTCGGCGAGGATAAGGGCGGCAGCTCCGTCGGAGACCAGCGAGCAGTCGGTGCGCTTCAGCGGGCCGGCAACGAACGGGTTCTTCTCGCTCTCCTGGCGGCAGAACTCGTAGCCGAAATCCTTGCGCATCTGCGCATAGGGATTGTCGACGCCATTCTTGTGGTTCTTGGCGGCAATCATCGCCAGCGCGTCCGACTGGTCGCCATAGCGCTGGAAATAGGCCTGCGCGATCTTGCCGAAGACGCCGGCAAAACCCGCCGGCGTCTCGCCATCCTCGGGCAGATAGGAGGCCTTGAGCAGGTTCTTGCCGATCTCGGGACCGGGCGTCGTCGTCATCTGCTCGGCGCCGACCACAAGCACGATGCGGGCGGCATTGGCGTCGATGGCGCGGATGCCTTGCCGGACCGCCGCCGATCCGGTGGCACAGGCGTTCTCGACGCGCGTCGCCGGCTTGAAGCGCAGCCGGTCGTCGGCCTGAAGCACCAGGCTGGCGGTGAAATCCTGCGCCGAGAAGCCGGCGTTGAAGTGGCCGAGCACGATCTCGTCGACCTCGTCCGGGCCGATGCCGGCATGTTCGAGCGCGTCCGTTGCCACCTTGACGATGAGGTTTTCGAGCGTTTCGCCCTCGAGCTTGCCGAAGCGCGAATGCGCCCAGCCAACGATACATGCGGTCATGGCGGTCTCCATCCTTGGCGCTAGCCTAGCACGTGGCTGGTTGGCGCACCTCGCATTTATTGTTCAAAGATAAACAATCCTGCCCGCTTCGTGAAGGGCTGGAACCGGACAATCGCTTGGTACAGACGAAGCCAATGCCGATTTTTTTGTTGATTGACCCGTCAATAAAAAATAGTCCTACGTCAAAGGATCATAGCGAGATGCCGAAAGTCGGAATGGAGCCATTGCGCCGCAAGGCGCTCATCGACGCGACGATCTCGGCAATCGGCGAGCGCGGTTCACTCGACGTGACCATGTCCGAGATCGCCGGGCGCGCCGGCGTGTCCTCCGCTCTTGCCCATCATTATTTCGGCGCCAAGGACGAGCTGCTGTTGGCAACGATGCGCCACATCCTGGCCGAACTGACCGCCGACACGTTGCGCGCCCTTGGTTCAGCCAGCACCGCGCGCCAACGCGTCTCGGCGGTGGTCGCCGTCAACTTCTCCGACATTCAGTTCCAGCCGCAAACCATCGCCGCCTGGCTTGCCTTCTATGTCGAGGCACAGAAATCCTCCGCCTTGCGCCGACTGCTCAGGGTCTACGCGCGAAGGCTGCATTCGAACCTGATGAGCGGCCTGATCGGCATCTTGCCCCGAGCCGAAGCCGACCGCGCCGCCGAAGCGACGGCGGCGATGATCGACGGGCTCTACATCAGGCGGGCGCTGAAGGACGGCGTGCCTGATGCCGCGACCGCGATCGCGCTGGTCGAGGACTATCTCGAAACCAAACTTGGCGAGCGGCGCAAACAGTGACAACGAAGCGACCCAATTTCCTGATCGTCATGGTCGATCAGCTCAACGGAACCCTGTTTCCGGACGGGCCGGCGGAGTTTCTGCACGTGCCGCATCTGAGGGCGTTGGCCGCACGTTCGGCGCGCTTTGCCAACAACTACACGGCGTCGCCGCTCTGCGCACCGGGCCGTGCCTCGTTCATGAGCGGGCAATTGCCGTCGCGCACCGGTGTCTATGACAATGCGGCCGAATTCGTCTCATCAATCCCGACCTTCGCCCATCATCTGCGCGCTGCCGGCTACTGCACCTGCCTGTCGGGCAAGATGCATTTCGTCGGGCCGGATCAGCTTCACGGTTTCGAGGAGCGGCTGACCACCGACATCTACCCGGCGGATTTCGGCTGGACGCCGGATTATCGCAAACCCGGCGAGCGTATCGAATGGTGGTACCACAATCTGGGCTCGGTGACCGGCGCCGGCGTCGCCGAGATCACCAACCAGATGGAGTATGACGATGAGGTCGTGTTCCTGGCCACGCAGAAGCTCTATCAGCTTTCGCGCGAACAGGATGATGCGAACCATCGGCCCTGGTGCCTCACCGTCTCGCTGTCGCACCCGCACGATCCCTATGTCGCGCGCAAGCAGTATTGGGATCTCTATGAGCATTGCCAGGCGCTGGATCCGGAAACCGGGTTCATCGCGGATGACGAGCAGGATGCGCATTCCCGGCGGCTGTACCACGCCAGCGACTATCCCTCTTTCGAGATCACGCCGGAGCAGATGCGTCGTTCGCGGCGCGGCTATTTCGCCAACATCTCCTATGTCGACGACAAGCTCGGCGAGCTTCTGGACGTTCTCGAACGTACACGCATGGCCGACGACACAATCATCCTGTTCTGCTCGGACCACGGCGACATGCTCGGCGAGCGCGGCCTGTGGTTCAAGATGAGCTTCTTCGAGGGTTCGGCGCGGGTGCCGCTGATGATTGCCGGCAAGGGCGTTCGCGCCGGGCTGATCGAGACGCCGGTTTCCAATCTCGACGTGGCGCCGACGCTTTGCGACCTCGCCGGTATCAACATCGCTGCGATCGCACCGTGGACCGACGGCCAGTCGCTGCTGCCGCTCACCAAGGGCATCGAGCGCACCGCGCCTGTGTTGATGGAGTATGCGGCGGAAGGCTCCAGCGCGCCACTCGTTGCAATCCGCGACGGCAGATACAAATTCGTCCATTGCGAACTCGATCCGCCGCAACTGTTCGATCTCGAAGCCGATCCGCTCGAGCGAGACAATCTGGCCGACGACCCCGCCAATGCTGGCCTGGTGGCTGATTTCATGGACAAGGTTCGGGCGCGTTGGGACATGGCCGGCTTCGACGCCGCCGTGCGCGAAAGCCAGGCGCGCCGCTGGGTCGTCTATCCGGCGCTGCGCAACGGCGCCTATTACCCCTGGGATTTCCAGCCCCTGCAAAAAGCGTCCGAGCGCTACATGCGCAACCACATGAACCTCGACAATCTCGAAGAGAGCAAAAGGTATCCGCGAGGCGAATGATGTCAGACCTTCTCGTCCCCTCCCTTGACCATCTCAGGCAGGCCTATGCCGTCACCTCCCGGGCGACGCAGATCACGCCGCTGCTGGAATCGGCAGCCTTGGCCAGAGAGACGGGGGCGGCCCGCGTCTTCATCAAGCCGGAATCGCTGCAATGGGCCGGCTCATTCAAGGTGCGCGGCGCCTATTGGCGGCTGAAGCAGCTTTCAGCTGACGAGGCCAGAAAAGGCGTCGTCGCCTATTCCTCCGGCAATTTCGCGCAAGGGCTGGCGGCTGCCGGCCAGGCGCTCGGCATTCCCGTCACCATCGTCATGCCGATCGATGCACCGGCCGCCAAGCGCGACGCAACGGCAGGCTATGGTGCCCGTGTCGTGCTGACCGACCATGGCGAGCGCGCGCGTGAAGAAGTCGCTGCCGCTAAGGCCCGCGAGATCGCCGAGACCGAAGGACTTGCTCTGCTGCATCCGTTCGACGACCCGGAGATCGTCGCCGGCCAAGCAGGCGCCGGCCTCGAAGCGCTCGACCAACTCGAAGCCAAGGGTGCCAGCGCCGACCTCTTGTTTTGCTCGGTCGGCGGCGGTGGGTTGATCGGCGGCGTTTCGCTCGCCTTCCACTATCTCTCGCCAGTCACTGAGATCATCGGCGTCGAGCCGGAGGGTTTCAACGGCATGGGTTCGTCGCTGGCGCATGGCAGCATCGAGACGATGCCGATCGGCCCGAAATCGATCTGCGACGGGCTGATGTCGCGACGGCCGGGCGACGCGCCGTTTGCGGCTGTGAAGGCCGCCGGTGTCCGCGGCATCACGGTCGACGATTCCTCGGTGCGGCGCGCGATGCGGATCGCCTTCGAGCGGTTGAAGCTGGTGCTCGAACCGTCGGGCGCCGCCTCGCTGGCGGCACTGCTCGGCGGCAAGGTGGATGTGCAGGGCAAGACCGTCCTTGTTGTGGCTACCGGCGGCAATGTCTCGCTCGCCGATTTTATGGCGCATATGAACCATGCTTGAAGCGGATTTTGTCATCATCGGCTCCGGCTCGGCCGGCTCGGCCATGGCCTATCGCCTGTCGGAAGACGGCAAGCATTCGGTCATCGTCATCGAATTCGGCGGCAGCGATATCGGGCCGCTGATCCAGATGCCGTCGGCGCTGTCGATCCCGCTCAACATGAGCCTCTACGATTGGGGCTTTGCCAGCGAGCCGGAGCCGCATCTCGGTGGACGCGTGCTGGCGACGCCGCGCGGCAAGGTTATCGGCGGTTCGTCCTCGATCAACGGCATGGTCTATGTGCGCGGCCATGCGCGCGACTTCGACCATTGGGCCGAAGAGGGTGCGGCCGGCTGGGGCTTTGCCGACGTGCTCCCCTATTTCAAGCGCATGGAAGACTCGGACGGCGGCGAGGATGGCTGGCGCGGTCACGGCGGGCCACTGCATGTGCAGCGCGGCTCGCGCCGCAATCCGCTCTACGGCGCCTTCGTAGAGGCCGGCCGCCAGGCCGGGTTCGAACTGACCGACGACTACAACGGTTCCAAGCAGGAAGGTTTTGGGGCGATGGAGCAGACTATCAGCGGCGGACGCCGCTGGTCGGCGGCATCAGCCTATCTGAAGCCGGCTCTCGGACGCAAAAATGTCAGTCTGATCAAGGGCTTTGCGCGGCGGGTGATCATCGAGAATCAGCGCGCCATCGGTGTCGAGATCGAAGCTCACAAACAGATTCAGGTCGTCAAGGCACGACGTGAAGTGATCGTCGCCGCATCGTCGATCAATTCACCCAAGATCCTGATGCTGTCCGGCATCGGCCCGGCCGACCATTTACGCGAAAACGGCATTCCAGTGTTGGCCGACCGGCCCGGCGTCGGCCGCAATTTGCAGGATCATATGGAGCTCTACATCCAGCAGGAATCGACCAAGCCGATCACGCTCAATTCAGTGCTGAACCCGTTCTCGAAAGCTCTCATCGGGGCGCAGTGGCTGTTCTTCAAGACCGGGCTTGGCGCCACCAACCACTTTGAAGCGGCCGCCTTCGTGCGCTCGCGCGCCGGCGTCGACTATCCCGATATCCAGTACCACTTCATCCCCGCGGCGGTCCGCTATGACGGCAAGGCGGCGGCGAAGTCGCATGGCTTCCAGGCGCATGTCGGGCCGATGCGTTCGAAGTCGCGCGGCTCGGTGACGCTGCGCTCGCCGGACCCGAAATCGAAGCCGGTGATCCGCTTCAACTACATGTCGCATCCAGACGACTGGGCGGAGTTCCGCCACTGCATCAGGCTGACGCGTGAAATCTTCGGCCAGTCGGCGTTCGACCCCTTTCGTGGCCAGGAAATCTCGCCGGGCAACCACGTGCAGTCAGACGACGACCTCGACATCTTCATCAGGGATCACGCCGAGAGCGCCTACCATCCCTGCGGCACCTGCAAGATGGGCCGCGCCGACGACGTGATGAGCGTCGTCGATCCAGAGTGCCGGGTCATCGGCGTCGACGGCTTGCGGGTCGCCGATTCCTCGATCTTCCCGCGCGTCACCAACGGCAACCTCAATGCGCCATCGATCATGACCGGCGAGAAGGCATCCGACCACATCCTTGGCCGTACGCCTCTGGCGCCGTCCAACCAGGAACCATGGATCAATCCGCGCTGGCAGGCGTCGGACAGATAGAGCATGATCGCGTGACTGCACGATCCGCATGCCGCGAAAGAATTTGGAGAGTTCCCATGCGCGCCCAGCCCACGGCATCGCACTATGTCAACGGACGCTACATCGAGGACGAAGGCGGCGCGCCTCTGCCGGTCATTTATCCGGCAACCGGCGAGACCATCGCCATGCTTCGTTCGGCAACGCCGAACGTGCTGGAACTCGCCGTCGAAGCAGCGCGGGCAGCCCAGCCGGCCTGGGCGCGGCTGAAGCCAGTCGAGCGAGGGCGCATCCTGCGCCGCGCGGCCGATATCCTGCGCGCCCGCAACGCCGACCTCGCCCGCATCGAGACGCTGGACACCGGCAAGGCAATCCAGGAAACGCTGGTGGCGGACGCGCCGTCGGCCGCGGACTGCCTCGAATATTTCGGCGGTGCCGTCGCCGCCTACAATGGTGAATCCATCGATCTCGGCGGACCCTTCGCCTACACAAGGCGTGAGGCGCTCGGTGTCTGTGTCGGCATCGGTGCCTGGAACTACCCGATCCAGATCGCCGGCTGGAAATCAGCACCGGCGCTCGCCATGGGCAACGCCATGGTGTTCAAGCCGTCGGAAAACACGCCGCTTTCAGCGCTGGCATTGGCCGAGATCTACAGCGAGGCGGGCCTGCCTGACGGTTTGTTCAATGTGGTGCAGGGCTATGGCGATGTCGGCGCCGGGCTTGTCGGCCACGATGTCGTCGCCAAGGTCTCGGTCACAGGCTCGGTACCGACCGGCCGCAAGGTGCTGTCGCTTGCCGGCTCAAAAATGAAGCACGCGACGATGGAGCTCGGCGGCAAGTCACCGCTGATCGTCTTCGACGATGCCGACATCGAGAATGCCATCGGCGGCGCCATGCTCGGGAATTTCTATTCGACCGGGCAGATCTGCTCCAACGGCACGCGGGTCTTCGTGCAGAGCGGCATCCATGACCGTTTCGTCGACCGCCTGATAGAGCGGACCAAAAAAATCCGCATCGGCGACCCGCTCGACCCCGAAACCCAGATGGGCCCGCTTGTCTCCAAGGCGCAGCACGAGAAGGTGGTAGGCTATATCGAAATCGGCAAGCAGGATGGCGCGACGCTGGCCTGCGGCGGCAAGGTGCCTTCGCTGCAGGGTTTTCAGAGCGGCTTCTTCGTCGAGCCGACAGTGTTCACCGGCGTCACCGACACGATGCGCATCGCCCGCGAGGAGATCTTCGGGCCGGTGATGAGCGTGTTGAAATTCGACGGCGAGGACGAGGTCATCGACCGCGCCAACGACACCGAGTTCGGCCTTGCTGCCGGCGTGTTCACGCGCGACCTGCCGCGCGCCCACCGCGTCATCGCCGAGTTGCAGGCCGGCACCTGCTGGATCAATGCCTACAATCTGACGCCGGTGGAAATCCCGTTCGGCGGCTTCAAGCAGTCCGGCATCGGACGCGAGAATTCGCTGGCGGCGCTGGCGCTCTATTCGCAGCTGAAGTCGATCTATGTCGAGACCGGGGACGTGGCGAGCCCGTATTGAGCCTACGCGGCCTTTTCTGTTGTGCTGTCCAGATACTGCGTCAACGCGCAAACCAGATGATAGAAGATACTGGCCGGCACGTCAGTAGCCAGCGAGCGGCCGCGTTCGTCGATGCGGTCGATCCACAAGCCGAGCGGCGCCGGGTCGATGTGCCAGCGGAACAGTCGGCCGACACGCGCCTCGATCTCGGGCTTGAGATCCGGTCCGCCCGAGCCATCGAGTGCTATGGCCGCTTTGATCGCCTCGGCCTGCGGCCAGCTGCGTGATATCTGGTCAAGCGGCAGGCCCTGCCTGGAGACGGCGCCATAGGCAAGGCCGGTGGCGCGGTTGAGGCCGTTCGCTATGGCAGATGCATAGAGTTTCCTGGCAAAGCCGCTCAACTCGGCCTGGCCGCTGCGCCCGGCGAAATCGACCAGCAGCGAGGCCCATTCGAAATGGTGGCCGGGCTCGGTCCACGTTCCTTTTTCGCCGGCGGAGGGTTTCCATTCGGCATCGAAGTACTCGCCAAGCGTCCAGCTTTCCGTATCGAAGAAATGGCTGCGGAAGAGGTCGATGATGCGTGCCGCGCGGCGCAGATGCGCGCGCTCGCCGGTTGCCTGGTACCAGGCAAGAAATGCCTCGAGCAGATGCATGTGCGGGTTGGAGCGACGCTCGCCTTCGCCGTCCGACGTTTCGAGGAAGCCGGTCATGCGGCTGTCCTCGAGATGTGCATCGAGAAAGGCGAAGGTTTCCTCACCGAGCCGCAAGGCGTCGGGATTGCCCGACATATGCGCATGTGCCAGCGCCAGAAGCACGCAGGAATGATCGTAGGCATCCTCGGTGGTGTCGGCGACTGAACCATCGACATTCAGCGTGCGCACCCAGCCGCCTTTGTCGCTGCGGCCCTTCCCGGCCATGAAGTCGATGCCGTGGCCGATCAGCCGGTCGGCCGGACCGTCCCAGCCGCGCTCCTTGGCGACCGCGAAAGCATAGACCTGCCTTGCCATGGTGCGCATGCGCTTGGGCTTCATCAGAGGCGAGGCATCCAGGCCGAGCGCTTCATGAAAACCACCATGGCGTTCGTCGACGCCCGATGTCGACCACAGCGGCAAGGTCTCCTGAAACAGCCAGTGGTGCACGCGCCGCCGCCAGGCTCCGCTTTCGATGACGCGGTCTTGCGCCGGTGTGAACCTGGTTTCCAGCCGGCCCGATTTTTCGAGCTGCTCGACGATCTTCTTGACGTGCTGACTGTGGCTGACGGGGGCGATGAAGGTGGCGTCCGATGTCGCGACGATGGCGACGTCCTTCATGCCGATCGCCGACAGCAGGCGGCCATCACTGCGGATGTAGGAGTTCTCGCAATCGATGGCGACGACATCGCCGATGATGACATTGCCCTTGTCGTCGGCGGGGCCGACATCGAGCAGCGACTGCCACGAGCCGAGATCGTTCCAGCGGAAGCCTGCCGGCACCATGGCGATGTCATTTGCCCGCTCCATGATGGCGTAGTCGATCGAGTTCGACGGGATGGCGGTGTAGAACTCAAGCGGCATATAGAGGCCGGATAGATCCGACCTCGCTGCCTTGTAGGCTGCTTCGGTGGCCTGCCAGATGTCCGGCTGGAACGCCACAAAGGCGTCGCGCATGGCGCCGGCGCGAAACAGGAAGATACCGGTGTTCCAGTAGAAGTTTCCGGCCTGGAGATAGCTCTGCGCGGTCGCAAGATCCGGCTTTTCGACGAAGCGCGACACGTCGAAGGTGCCGCCGCTTTCGGCAGCGACCTCGATATAGCCGTAGCCGGTCTCAGGCTGCGTCGGCTTGATGCCGAACACCACCAGCCGGCCGCTGCGCGCCGCCTCGGCGCCGGCTTCCACGCTCTGCCAGAATTGGCGCGGAGTCGATATCTCATGGTCTGACGGCACCACCAGCACCAGGCTGTCGCCGAACTCGGATAGTGTGCGCAGCGTCGCCAGTGCGACGGCGGCGGCTGTGTTGCGCCCCGTCGGCTCGAACAGCGGACCGCCGCCCGCGAGGTCGAGGCCGGCAAGATCGGCATGAACACGGTCGGCGTGACGCTCCGCGGCGATCAGGAAGATCGGCGTTTGGCCTTCCGGCCTCGCCGTCAGCCGGCGCAAGGTCTTGGCCAGCATCGAGCCGTCGCCCGACAGATCGTGGAACTGCTTGGGATTGTCCTCGCGCGACAGCGGCCACAACCGCGAACCGACGCCGCCGCTCATGACAAAACTGACAATCCGCTCGGTCATTCAATTACCATTCAAAAGGTCTGGTTGTAGGCACCCACCTCGGGGCTGCGGCGCAGTATGGTATCGACGGCTTCGAACATCTGCCGGCGACGCTGCGACGATACCGGGCTCTCGACGACCACCACGAGTTCCGGCTTGTTCGATGAGGCGCGCACCAGCCCCCAGGTGCCGTCCTCGGCGACGACACGCACGCCGTTGACGGTGATGAGGTCTGCGATCGTCTGGCCAGCAAAGGTGACGCCATCGCGCTTCATGGCCTGAAAGTCGGCAACCACCCGCTCGACCACGCCATACTTCACATCGTCCGCGCAGTGTGGCGACATGGTCGGTGTGCCGAAAGTCAGCGGCAGCGCGCGGTAGAGATCAGCCATCGAACTGCCGGGGCTGCGATCCAGCATCTGGCAGATCGCGATGGCGGTGACCAGCCCATCGTCATAGCCGCGGCCGATCGGCGGGTTGAAGAAGAAATGGCCGGACTTTTCAAAGCCGGCGACCGCGCCAAGCTCGGCGACGCGGCGCTTGATGTAGGAGTGGCCGGTCTTCCAGTAATCAGTGACGGCGCCGTTGGCACGCAGCACTGCGTCGGTGTTGAACAGGCCGGTCGACTTGACGTCGACTACGAAGGTCGAGCCCGGATGCTGGTTGGAAATATCCCGCGCCAGCATCACCCCGACCTTATCGGCGAAGATCTCATTGCCTTCATTGTCGACGACGCCGCAGCGGTCGCCATCGCCGTCGAAGCCAAGGCCGACATCGGCTCCGGTCTCGAGCACCTTGTCCCTGATGGCATGCAGCATCTGCATGTCTTCCGGATTGGGGTTGTAGCGTGGGAAGGTGTGGTCAAGCTCGACATCGAGCGGGATGACCTCGCAGCCGATGCGTTCCAACGCTTGCGGGGCAAAGGCGCCCGCTGTGCCGTTGCCGCAGGCAGCGACCACTTTCAGTTTTCGCGTGATGCGCTTGTCGCGGGTCACATCGTCGAGATAGGTCGCGCGAAAATCGCGGACGAAATCGTAGGAGCCGCCGCCAGCGAGGTCGAAGTCGCCGGCCAGCACGATCGCCTTCAGCGCGCTCATCTCTTCGGGACCGAAGGTCAGCGGCCGCGCCGCGCCCATCTTGACGCCGGTCCAGCCATTTTCGTTGTGCGAGGCCGTGATCATGGCAACGGATTGAGTATCCAACGCGAACTGCGCGAAATAAGCCATCGGCGACAATGCCAGGCCGATGTCTCTCACCCGGGCGCCGGCAGCCATCAGGCCGGACACCAGTGCCAGCTTGATCGACAGCGAATAGGAGCGGAAGTCATGCCCGGTGACGATATCGGGGCCGGCGCCAAGACGGCGGATCAGCGTGCCAAGCCCCATGCCGAGCGCCTGGGCACCGATCAGGTTGAGTTCCGGCGGCTGCGCGGAGCCAGGATGGCCGAACCACCAGCGCGCATCATATTCGCGAAAGCCGGATGCGTCGATCAGCGCCGAGGTCTCGAATTCGAAGCTGTTGGGCCGGGCCTCGCCAACGATTTTTGGATGCAAGACAGCAGAACTCCAGGCGGTGGAAACACGATCTATCGAGGCTGTGGCTTAGCACACAAGGCTTTAAGCCACGTTTATCCCGGACCGAAATCTGGGCTTTGCGGAAATGCCCGACGAAAGCGGATGAAATGCGACAGAAGTGCTGCCATTGCCGCTTGCAGGAACGAAGTACGGCAGCTATAAGCCCGCGGTCTGGTCACGGAGTGTAGCGCAGCCTGGTAGCGCACCTCGTTCGGGACGAGGGGGTCGCAGGTTCAAATCCTGCCACTCCGACCAGAAAAAACAGATACTTAGGTATTTGTTTCTCCCGATACCCCACAGCGCGAGACCTTCGGGCAATCCATCCGGGTTCGAGAGCAGAATGTCTTTGACGGCAGCGCTGGCAGTCTTATTTTCAGTCTTGGTCATGGCGGCGTTCCTTCGCGGGAATCAGGCGACTCCGACGCAGGGCTGTAGCCCGTCGGACCAGTCTCATGGCAAAACCCCAGTTCAACTCCAGGCTGCACCAGCTTGCGGACCAGGTGGTGCACCGGTGCCATATCTGAAGAGATAGCCCCATACGTCTTACGACCTAAGCGGACTCCGAGAGACAAATCTTCCGGCCCCAGCAAAAGTCCCGCCGGACCCTTGATCGCCAGAAAATGAGTTCCCAAGTGGGTACCAACCCGCTGGTCCGGGCCCCTCTGGTGAGAGCCTCGGCACTCTTACGATGTCGGACCGATTTTCTGACAGCTGTGCCGACAGGGGATTGCCCTTGAGTTTCTCATTTTTGTTCATCGAATGGCTCGGAACGCCGCTCTGGATGTGGTCGAGCTTTTTTGTCCTCGTTATCGTCATTTTGTCGTTCGACCTTGGAATTCTTCATAGGCAGGACAAGGAGATTGGCGTCCGCGAAAGCGTGATGCTTTCTGCCCTCTATGTCACCCTCGGGCTCGCCTTCGGTGGCTGGGTATGGTGGTATCTCGGCTCCGACGCCGGCCTCGCCTATCTGACAGGCTTCGTCGTCGAAAAGACGCTGGCGCTCGATAACATCTTCGTCATTGCCCTGATCTTCTCATTCTTTGCTGTGCCGCGCATCTACCAACACCGGGTGCTCTTCTGGGGCGTCCTCGGCGTCTTGGTGCTGCGGGCCATCATGATCGGTGTCGGCGCGATGCTGGTCGCCGAGTTCGCTTGGATTCTTTATATCTTTGCCGCATTCCTGATTGTCACCGGCATCAAGATGCTGATCGTCAAGGAGGCAGAACCCGACCTGTCGAAGAACGTCCTCTTCCGCTTCATGCGCAATCGCTTTAAGGTCACCGAAGAGCACCACGGACAGCGGTTTTTCGTCAAAAAGACAAATCCCGGAACGGGCCAGGCCAGCTGGTTCATCACGCCGCTCTTCATGGCGCTGGTGATGGTCGAGGTGGCCGACGTCATCTTCGCCGTGGATTCCGTCCCTGCGATTTTCGCGATCACGACAGACCCATTCATCGTCTACACCTCAAACGTCTTTGCGATCCTCGGCCTTCGCGCCCTCTATTTTGCGCTTGCGGCGATGATCCAGCGCTTCCGTTATCTGAAGCCCGCGCTCGCTATCGTTCTGATCTTCATCGGCTCGAAGATCTTCGTCGCCGATCTCCTTGGCCTTGAAAAATTCCCGGCCGCCTTCTCGCTCGGCATTACCTTTGCGATCATCGCGGCCGGCGTGGTTTGGAGTCTTCTCAAGACGCGGGATCAGCAGCGGCAGTCTGCGTGAACGGGGGAGCCGACCCTGTCCGTCGGTCAACGCAACGACGAGGAGGTACAGACCGGCGCTGTTCCTGCTCCGGATGCGGCCGACCGCCATGACCCACATTGCCCTCCAGGAGGTCAAAAGATGGCAAGGTCGTGGACTGGTTGGAATATGTCAGCGACGCCGACTACGGCGCCTGGCCTCCTTCACTCGAAAGGGACCAAAATGCCCGGTTGCGGCGGGTATGGAAATGAGAGTTCGCTCGCCAGGATTTGCACCCCGCGAGCGAACTCCCTATCGGCACAGGAAGGGACGTAGCTGCGCCGATGTGCAAAATTCGTCGCTAATTCTCCTGGACGATCAGCCAAGAGCCATTCCAATCACCATCAAAGTGATGGCCGCTGCGAAGACCGGTGCGAGCAACCAGCGTGCCTGGCCAACACTCTTCTCCATTGGTTTCCTCCCACAACTTGCAGCCGACAACGACCGCAAACAGTGGCCGTTCCGGGCGACGCCCTTGGTAAGACCATTGCGTTTTGCGATCAGACTTAAGTCCCCCGCCCCGCCCGACCGAAGCCCAGCCTCGGGAACGTTTGCGCTTGCCCAAAGTTCGGTTGGTTGGGCGCAGACGTTGTTGTGCTGCGTCGGTTTGCAAAGGAGGAATTCATGAAAGTGCATCTTGCCGCCGCCGCGGCGTCGCTTCTGCTGCTTGCGGGTGTCGGCGCAGCCGCAGCCGAGGACATCATCATCCAGCCCGAGCAGGAAACAGTCATCCGTGAATATGTGAAGAAGCAGCCCCTCGCTTCGGTGAAGGTTCCCGGTGTGGAACTCAATATCGGAACAGCGCTGCCCGACACGGTCGAGCTTCACGAAGTCCCCAACGTCAAATACCGCTACACAGTGATCGACAACCGGACAGTTGTTGTGGATCCGGGCACCCACAAGATCATCAAGATCATCGACTGAACCAGCCGCTTACGGCTGAAGCCCGCCGCCCTCGAGGCGACGGGCTTCCCAATAAAACGGACGCAGATCGCCATGTCGAACCGTGAGACTGAAAAATCCCAAGCGCTGGGAGTGCGCGTGGCTGACCTCAAAGCCAGGATGCAGGAGGCTCAGATCACCGAAAGCGAAATGAAGACCTTCCAGAAGGTCGCGGCCATCCTGGAGGACCACGAGGGTCGAATTCAGGGTGACGACCTGATTGCCGCGTCTTTCGTCACCGATATGTTGCTGAACAGTCAAAAGCCTTGAGTGACCATGCCAACAATCAGCAGACTTTTTGATTCGCCTGCCGAAGGGGCCCGGGTCGCCGGCGACCTTGTGGGATCCGGAATTCCTCGGGTACAGATCGCCATCATTGGACCTTATAAGGACGAAGCGGGATTTCTATGGGCTCTCGCTCTGGCGTCCATCGTTGGCGCTGGTGCTGGCGGGTTGGCCTGCCTGGGCGCCGTTGCCGTTCACGCCATCAATCCTCTTGCTGCGGGACTATCGGCAACAGCGGTGGCAGGCGCAGTCTTTGGCGGCGTTGCCGGCGGCCTGCTCGCAACATTCACCACGACTGCCGCAAAGCCGGATGATCGAAGTATCGCAGAGGGTATCGTTTTGGTGACCGCGCATGTCGATGAAAACGAGATCAGTATCGCTCAGGCAGTGCTCGAGGGGGACGACCCGACGACATTCGTTGCCGAGGCAGCGTGAGAATTTCCAGGGAAATTGGATGAATGGTCCGATAATTTTGGGAGGCGGGCGCGATGGGAAGAACGCTACTGCATTGACCGACAACGCCCAGCTCGGTGGCTGGGTCCCGTCGCGGCCGCAAACTTTGACGACATGGCCGTCGGCCCTAGGTACTTCGGTGCGGTATGATGGGGTCAATGAAACGGCAAGCCGGATGCGATATGAATTTGAATTCGACGACAGCCTCGCCACCGGCCCTGATGATCGCGCTGTTTCTCGTCGCCGGCTGTTCATCGATCGGCAGAACCGTCGATCCGGCAAAATACGATTCGATGACATGCACCGAGCTCAACAGCACGCTGGGAGGCATCGCCCGTGACATCTCGCGAACCGCAATCACCCGCGGCAAGGTCGCGAACACCAACGTTCCACGCTGGCTGCTGGGCGGCTCGCGCGTGAAAGCCGCGGTCGCCGACCGTGAAACGGCCAGGATCGACCGACTGAAGCAGCAGCAAGACGCCATCGTCGCGGTACGAGCAAATAAGTGCCGAGGTCAATGGACTGAGTGAACAGGCGCTGCCTTGGTGCTTTGCGCCTCTTGGTGACTACTGTCTCAGGCGCTCAATCGGAAACGCGTGACGTCGATCGCCGCGGCCATCAGCGTCTGTGTGTAGACGTGCTGCGGATTGCTGAAGATCGCCTCGGTCGGTCCCTCCTCGACGATCTTGCCCTGTTTCATGACGATGATGTAGTCGGCCATGGCGCGCACGACCGACAGGTCGTGGCTGATGAAGAGGTAGGACAGTTCGTGGTCGGCCTGCAGCTTGCGCAGCAGTTCGACGATCTGCTTCTGGACCGAGCGGTCGAGCGCCGAGGTCGGCTCGTCCAGCACCACCAGCTTGGGCTTCAGGATCATGGCGCGGGCAATGGCGATGCGCTGCCGCTGGCCGCCGGAGAATTCGTGCGGGTAGCGATTGCGTGCGTTGGGATCGAGGCCGACTTCGCGCAAGGCCTCGACCGCGCGCTGGTCGCGTTGCTTGCCCGAAAGGTTCGGCTCATGCACCAGAAGCCCCTCGGTGATGACCTGGCCGACGGTCATGCGCGGCGACAGCGAACCGAACGGATCCTGGAAGACGAGCTGCATCTGGCGCCGTAGCGGCCGCATCGTCTGTCGGTCGGCAGTGGAAATGTCGCGGTCGCCGAAACGGATGAGACCGTCACTTGGCAACAATCGCAGCAAGGCGCGGCCGAGCGTCGATTTGCCCGAGCCGGATTCACCGACGATGCCGATGGTCTGGTTGCGCTGCAGCCGGATCGAGATGTGATCGACGGCACGCAGCATCAGCGGCTCGCCAGCAAGAAACCCGCCGCCGATCCTGAACGTCACTTCGACATTCCTACCTTCGAGCAACACCGGAGCATTGGCGGGCGGCGGCGCCTTATTGCCGGTCGGCTCGGCCGCCAACAGCATCTTGGTATAGGCATGCTGCGGGTTGACGAAGATGGCTTCCGCCTCGCCCTCTTCCACAACCTCGCCCTGGCGCATGACGTAGACCCGGTCGGCAAAGCGACGGACGATGCCAAGATCGTGGGTGATGAAGACGATCGCCATGCCGAGCTTGCGCTGCAATTCGGCCAAGAGCATCAGGATCTGCGCCTGGATGGTCACGTCGAGCGCTGTCGTCGGCTCGTCGGCGATCAGAATGTCGGGGTCGTTGGCGAGTGCCATGGCAATCATCACGCGCTGGCGCTGACCGCCGGACATTTCGTGCGGATAGGATTTCATCCGCCGTTCGGGATCGGTAATGTGCACCAGCCGCAGCAGTTTGAGCGCCTCTTCGTGCGCCTCGGCGGCCTTCAAGCCCCGATGTCGGCGGATCGGTTCGATCAGCTGGTTGCCGATCGAATAGAGCGGATCGAGCGAGGTCATCGGCTCCTGGAAGATCATGCTGATCTTGCGGCCACGAACCTTGTTGAGTTCGGATTTGCTCAGTGCCAGAAGGTTTCGGCCGCGATAATCGACACTGCCTGTCGCTTCGCCATTCGATGCCAGCAGGCTCATCGCGGCCATCATCGTCTGGCTCTTGCCGGAGCCGGATTCGCCAACCACGGCAACGGTCTCGCCGGCGTTGACGTGGATGTTGATGCCCTTGACCGCCTCGACCGCACCGTCGAGCGTGCGGAAGCGGACACGCAGGTCCTTGACGCTGAGGATCGTTTCGGAAGCAGCCATTTCAGCGATCCCCATCTTTATCGATCCCCATCTTAGCGATCCCCATCTTAGCGATCCCTTGGGTCGAGCGCGTCGCGCAGGCCGTCGCCGACGAAGTTCAGCGCGAACAGCGTCGAGACGAGGAAGAAGGCGGGAAACAGAAGTAGCCAGTTGGCCGTGCCGATGTTCTTGGCGCCGACCGAGATCAGCACGCCCCAGCTGGTCATCGGCTCCTGCACGCCGAGCCCGAGGAACGATAGGAAACTCTCCAGGATGATGACCTGCGGCACCAGCAGCGTCATGTAGATCACGACCGGGCCGAGCAGGTTGGGGATGACGTGGCGCAGCAGGATGCCGCGCTGGCCGACACCCATGGCCTCCGCCGCCTGGACATATTCCTGGCGGCGGATCGACAGCGCCTGGCCGCGCACGATGCGCGCCATGTCGAGCCACAGCACGGCGCCGACGGCCAGGAACATCAGCACGAAGTTGCGGCCGAAGAACACCACCAGCATGATGACGAAGAAGATGAAGGGCAAGGAATAGAGCACGTCGACGATGCGCATCATCACCTCGTCGATCTTGCCGCCGGCAAAGCCAGCCGCGGCACCGTAGATCACACCGATGACCACCGCGACGATGCCGGCGAGCAGGCCGATCGCCAACGATATGCGTCCGGCCATCAGCGTGCGCGACAACAGATCGCGGCCGGTGTTGTCGGTACCGAACAGGAAATATTGCTGCTTGATCGAGGCGCTCATCGTCACTTCGAGACCGTCAGGCGACTTGCTTTCGATCTTGGTGTCGTCGAAGGCATCGGAACGGTCGAGATAGCGGATGTTGCGGTCGTCGATCGGCTTGGTCGACTTGACGGTAACGAAGACCTGGTTGCCTTCCTGCCGCCACTCCTTGATGTCGACCCGCATGCGCTTGATCGCTTCGGTAACCGCCGTCTCGATCGTGTCGGCCTTCGGATAGGCCGAAAGGCTTGGCGGCGTGCGCACATAATCACCATAGATGGTCGTGTATTGATGCGGCACGAGTGAGGGACCGAACACGCTGATGGCCGCGATCAAAGCGAGGTAATAGAGGCTGAACATGGCGGCGCGATTGGCCTTCAGGCGCGCCCAGGCATCGCCCCAGAGCGAGCGGCCGACGACGGCGGGAGCCGTTGCTGCGATGTCAGTCATAGCGCACCCTCGGATCGACGACCGCGTACATGACGTCGACGATCAGGTTGAACACGATGGTGAAGATGGCGATCACGACGACCGTTCCCATCACCAGCGTGTAGTCGCGGTTGAGCGCGGCATCGACGAAATAGCGGCCGACGCCAGGAATGGAGAAAATCGTCTCGACGATGACCGAGCCGGTCAGCAGTGCCGCGGCTGCCGGGCCGGTGAAGGAGACGATCGGCAGGATGGCGCCGCGCAGCGCGTGCTTGACCACCACCGACCAATCGGAGAGGCCGAGCGCGCGCGCTGTGCGGATGTGATGGGATCGCAGCGATTCGATCATCGAGCCGCGCATCAGCCGGGCGACAATGGCGATCTGCGGCAGCGCGAGTGTCAGCACCGGGCCGACCTTGTTGATGAAAGCGCCATCGCCCCATCCACCGATCGGCAGCAGCTTCCAGGTCAGTCCGAACAAGAGCTGGATCACCGGCGCGATGACGAAGGTGGGGATGGTGCTGCCGGCAGTCGCCAGGGCAATCACCGTATAATCGCCAAGCTTGTTCTGGTTGAGCGCGGCGATGGTGCCGAGCACGGAACCGAGCAGAAGCGCCAGGATGAGAGCCGACGCACCGAGCTGGACCGAAATAGGCAGACCCTTGGCGAACAGTTCGGTGACGGTGAAATCCGGCATGTTGTAGCTCGGGCCGAAATTGCCGCGCAAAAGATTGCCGAGATAGTGGACGAATTGCAGCCAGAGCGGGTCGTTGAGACCGAACTGGGCTTCGAGATTGGCTCTGATCTCGGGGCTGAGCCCCCGCTCCTGGTTGAACGGACCGCCTGGCGCGACGCGCATCAGGAAAAACGCCATGGTCACGATGACGAACAGCGTCGGAATGGCGGTCAGAAGCCGCCTTAATACATATCGCAGCATCGGTGCCCCGCTTGATCCAGAGCAGCGGACGTCCAGCTGGACGATTGCGCTCTAGCCTTCAAATCTTCGCACCGACATTGTCGAAAATCGAATCCGGTTCCCGGGCCGATGCGATGGCAAACCAGAGCCGCCGCGCATTGGTTGCGCGGCGGCCCAGCCAAGGGATCAGTCCTTGCTGATGAAGCGGGACGGATGGATGTCCATCACATTGTCGTCGAAGCCATGCAGCTTCGAGGAAACGATGTCGTGGTAGCTGTAGTAGAGAAGCGGGATCTCGCCGACGTCATCGACGAGGATGCGCTCGGCCTCGGCGAGATCCTTCATGCGCTGTTCGGGCTTGCCGCCGGCGGCGGCGGCCTTGTCCATGGCGGCTTCATAGGCTGGGCTATCGTAGTTCGAATAATTGTTGCCGCTGGCCTTGCGCGAGATGCCGAGGAAGGTCTCCGGGTCCTTGTAGTCGGCGATCCAGGCGGCGCGCGCCACGTCGTAGTCGCCCTTCTGCTCGAGGAAACCGTAGTGGGTCTTGGTGTCGGTGTTGAGCAGCGTGATCTCGACACCAAGCGGCTTCAACTGTTCCTGGATGGCGACAGCGGTGTTCTTGTGGTTTTCCGAGGTGTTGTAGCGGATTTCCATCTTCAACGGATGCTCGGGTGTATAGCCGAGCTTCTCGAGGATCTTCTTGGCAGCGTCCTCGCGGTCGATCTGCGGCATGTCGGCGTATTTGGCCAGTGCCGGCGTGTAACCCTCGATGCCCGGAGGTACCATCGAATAGCCGGGCAGCATCGAATTCTGCCAGACTTTCTCCGCCAGGAAGTCGCGATCGATCGCCATTGAGATGGCGTTGCGCAGCTCGACATTGTCCCACGGCGCCTTGTCGGTCTTGACCGCATAATAATAGGTGCCAAGATATGGCCCGACACGGATCTGGTCGCCGAATTTGGTCTTGAGATCGGCGAGCTGTTCGGTCGGCAGGTCACCGTAACTGTCGAGTTCGCCGGCCTCGAAGCGCTTCATCGCCGACGAGCGATCCTCGGTCGGAATGTAGTTGACCACGTCGAACTTGACGGTCGCGGCGTCCCAGAATTTCGGATTCTTGACCAGCTTCAGATGGTCGTTGGGAATCCACTCCGCCGCCGTAAAGGCCCCGTTGGAGACCAGCTTGCCTGCCTTGATCCAGTCGGCGCCAAGCTTTTCGATAGACGCCTTGTTGACAGGATAGGTCGCCTGGTGGGTCAGCATCTCCAGGAAGTAAGGCGTCGGCGCCTTCAGCGTGACTTCGAGGGTATTTGCGTCAAGCGCCTTGACGCCCATATCCTCCGGCTTGCCCTTCTTGGTGTTGACTTCCTCGGCGTTCTTCACGGGATAGAGCATGGAAGCGTATTCGGCGGCGGTGGCCGGATCTTCCAGCCGACGGAACGAATAGACGAAGTCGTCCGCCGTCACCGGGCTGCCATCCGACCAGAGGCCGTCCTTGCGCAGTTTGAAGGTGTAGACGGTGCCGTCATCGGACACCGTCCAGCTTTCGGCGGCGCCCGGAATGAGGTTCGTCTTCTGGTCATGCATGACGAGGCCCTGGAACAGGTCGCGTATGATATCGGCTTCGTAGACCGTCGAGGTCTTGTGCGGATCGAGCGTCTCCGCCTCGGCGGCGGATCCGCGGTTGTAGACGCTCTCGGCGAAAGCCGGCGTGTAGAACGTGCCGGCGGCCAGCGCCATCGTCGTGGCGAATACCGTCGCCTTCAGCATGTTTTTCAGCATGAAGTTCTCCCTGTCGGCGCTGCCGTCGGCGCGCCTTTACGTGTTGACGCCCCGGAGCCGATATCTGACTCCTTTGAGCGCGCCGCCGGTTCCCTTCCTGCGGCTGGTGGCAGGAGACTAGACAGGAGGTAAGCTCTTTTCAACCGAGTACTGAGTGACCTTAAGTCAACAATCAGAAATAAAAGAGACATTTGCTAAATTAGAACTTCCTTTCAATCACTCGCACCTCCAGGTTGCACCTAGAGTTTCCGCTTTTTGCATGCGAACTTTGGCATGTTCAGCGCCATGGTTCGCAACCTCGTTCTCATGGCCAGAAGTCACCGATTCCGGACAAATACTTCGGGAACTTCGGCGGTTGAGTTCGCCATGCTCTCACCGATCTTCATCCTCATCCTGCTCGGAATGGTTGCGTACGGCATATATTTCGGTGCGGCCAACTCGATCCAGCAAATCGCGGCGGACGCCGCACGGACAGCCATTGCGGGAATGAACCAGACCGAACGGCAAACGCTCGTGGCCAGCTTCGTCACCAACAATGCCGGCGGATATCCCTTCGTCGATGCGAGCAAGCTGACCTATCAGGCCAACGACAGCACAGCCGATGGCAGCCAGTTCGTGGTTTCCATCCAATACGATGCCCACAACCTGCCGATATGGAATCTCTTTCCGGGCATCGCGATGCCAAGGACCACGATCACACGCCAGTCAACGATACGGGTCGGAGGCATCTGAATGTTGCCGCATGCGCGCAAAGAGATTGGCCGGCTGGCGCGGCTAATGCTGAGTGACAGAAAGGCAAATTTTGCCGTGATGACGGCGCTCATGGCGCCGGTCGGGCTTGCGCTGGCTGCCGTCGCCATCGACGAAGCCTCGATCTACACCGAGCGCCGCGAAGCCCAGGCAATGGTCGACCTGGCGGCGATCACCGCCGCCTCGAACATCACCAACATCAACACAGCTGTCGTGACCACGCTAACTGATAACGGCATGCCAGGGGTGGTCGTTCAAGGCTCGGGGCAGACGATCGCGCCGGCCGTCGGCAAAACAGTGGTGTCGGTGACGCCAGGACGATACGCGGCATCCGGCACCAATGTGAGCCAGCGCTTCCAGGCCAGCATAACACCTTACAATGCAGTCCGGGTCACCCTGAAGAAGATTCCCGCCCGCTATTTCGCAAGTTCGCTGATCCCCACTCCCGTCATCGGCACGGAGGCCACCGCCAGCATGACGCCGCAGGCGACGTTCTCGGTCGGGTCGAGGCTCGCCAGCGTCAATGGCGGCATCCTCAACGCGCTTCTCGGCGGACTTCTCGGCGGCAATATCTCGCTCAGCGTCATGGACTACAACGGATTGATCTCGGCCGACGTCAGTGTCCTTTCCTTCATAAGTGCCCTTGCCACACAAGTGAACGTGACCGGAGGCACCTATTCGGATGTGCTGGCCTCCAAGGCGACCGTCGGTCAGATCGCCACCGCCATGGCCAACGTGCCCGGACTAGGCAACACGGCCAAGGTCGCGCTGCAGACGATCGCTTCCAAGTCGACCAGTACGGTCAAGATCCCGCTCAGCAGCCTTGTCGACCTAGGCACCGTGGGCAGCCTTGGACTGGGACAAACTCCGACAGGCCTTGGGGTCGATGCAAGCGCCATGGGAATGCTGACCGCCGCCGCCGTGCTGGCGAACGGCACCAACCAGGCTCAGGTCAATCTCGGAGCCACCGTACCGGGGCTTCTTTCCACTCAGCTTACCATTGCCATTGGCGAGCCGGCGCAATTTTCGCCATGGCTCGCGATCGGCGGAATCGGCACCACGGTGCGCACGGCCCAGACGCGTATCAAGCTGGTGGCCAGCGTCGGGGTTGGCACACCCAGTCTCGGCGGCGGCATCAGCCTGCTGGCCGTCAATCTGCCGCTCAATGTGGAAGTCGCCTATGCCGAAGCCAGACTGACCGACATCACCTGTCCGACAGGGCCTTCCAGCATCAAGGTTTCCATCGCGGCGCACCCAGGCATTGCCGCGCTGCATCTGGCCAACAGCAACACCTCAGGCTTTGGCGACTTCAGCCAACCGCAGACATTCACCGACGCGGAAATCGCGGATGTGAGCCTCAAGCTGTTGCTGATCAACATTCCGCTGATACAGGTGATGGGCTCCGCCGCCACCGCGATCACCAACAACAACCCGACGACGCTGACCTTCGATGCGACCGATATCGCCAACAAGACGATCAGGACCGTTTCGACGCGCAACATCACACAGTCGCTCACCACGTCGCTGGTCAGCAACCTGTCGCTTTCGGTCAATGCGCTTGGTCTGGGGATCGATCTCACCGCCCTGCTCGGAGCAGTCAAGCCGGCGGTGGTGGCCGTGCTGAACGGCATAACGGCACCCGTCGACGACCTTCTCTACAATGTGCTTTCAGCGCTGGGTGTCGGTGTCGGCGAAGCCGATGTTCGGGTCACCGGCGCGACATGCGGGCGTTCCGTGCTTGTCCAGTAAGGCGACCAAAGCGCCAAATTAGTCGAGGCGGCCAAGAAAGCATCCGAGCGCGGGCAACGAAAGTTCGGCCTCCTCGACGACCGCGGCATCGCCATCAAGCTTCGCGACCGCTCCGATATCAGGCGGCAACGGCCAAGTTGTCGGCCCCTCGGCGAAATTGAAGACACAGAGCAGCCTTTCACTGTCGCCTTCGCGGATAAACGCGAGCACGTCACCCTCGGCATCAAGAAAGCCGATCGAGCCTGTTACCAGCGCCTCATGCTCCCTGCGCAACGCCAGAGCGGCCCGATAGGACGTCAGCACAGAGGCCGCGTCGGCGTTCTGGACGTCGGCCGCGCGGGCGCGATGGCTGGCCGGGATCGGCAGCCACGGTTTGCCAGTGGAGAAGCCCGCATTGTCGGCGCCGGCCTCCCAGACCATCGGTGTGCGACACCCATCCCTGCCCTTGACGCCCGGCCAGAAGCGGATGCCGACGGGGTCGCGCAGATCCTCATAGGCAAGCTCCGCCTCCTCCAGGCCGAGTTCCTCGCCCTCGTAGAGGCAGATCGAGCCGCGCAGGCAGGAGAGCAGCATGATCGAAAATCTTGCGATCGCGTCGGGATCGCTGTCCGGCCTTGTCCAACGGCTGACATGGCGCACCACGTCATGGTTGGAGAACGCCCAGCAGACCCAGCCGTCGGAAACGGCCGCCTCGAAGGCTTCGACGCAGCCGCGTACATGCGCCGCAGAGAACTGCGGGCCAAGCAGGTCGAAAGTGTAGCACATATGGAGCGTGTCGCCGCCGGATGTGTAGGCGGCAAGCGTCTGCAAGGAGCGGCCTTCATCGCCAATCTCGCCGACAGCGGCGCGGTCGTCATATTCGTCGAGCAGCGCCCTGAAGCGGCGCAGGAACGACAGGTTTTCCGGCTGCGTCTTGTCGAACAGATGCTCCTGATAGAGGTAGGTGTTGGTCTGGCTGTTGGTGCCGGCGACGCTCGATGCCAAAGGTGGATTGCTGCGCAGCCAGCGGTCGTGGACATAGTAATTGACCGTATCGAGCCGGAAGCCGTCGACGCCATGCTCCAGCCAGAACCGCACCGTTTCCAAAAGTGCGTCCTGAACCTCCAGATTGTGGAAATTCAGATCCGGCTGCGAGGCGAGGAAATTGTGCATGTAATATTGCCGGCGGGTCGAATCCCATTCCCAGGCCGGGCCACCGAAGACGGAGAGCCAGTTGTTGGGCGCGCCGCCATCGGGCTTGGTATCGGCCCAGACATACCAGTCGGCCTTGGGGTTATCGCGGCTGGCGCGGCTTTCGACGAACCAGTCATGCTTGTCGGACGAATGCGACAGCACTTGGTCGATGATGATCCTCAGGCCGAGACGATGCGCCTCGGCGACCAGCGCATCGAAATCCTCGAGCGTGCCGAACATCGGATCGACATCGCGGTAATCCGACACGTCGTAGCCCATGTCGGCCATCGGCGACTTGAAGAAGGGCGACAGCCAGATGGCGTCGACACCAAGCGAGCCGACATGAACGAGCCTCGACGTAATGCCTGCGAGATCGCCGCTGCCGTCGCCGGTCGTGTCCTGGAACGAGCGCGGATAGATCTGGTAGATGACGCAGCCGCGCCACCATCCGGCCTTGTCACCCATTGCGCTTCTCCCTTGTGCCGGCCTGCACGCGCTCGATCATGAAGATCACCGTCCGCCCCGATACCGGCCGCGAGATGTCCGCCGCATCGACGGCAGCGGTCCAGAAAAACCCTTCGCGCTCAGGCAGCGTGACCATGCAAGCCCGGCGATCGCCGTTGATGATGACGGCAAAGCGGTGATCTTCACCGCTGAGGACCATAACAAGGCGGTGCCGCTGCGGATCCTGCCAGCTCTGTTCGTCGAGCGGCGCGCCTGTCTCGGTCAGCCATGTGACGTCGGGCATCTCTGAACCTGCCGGTGGCTGGCCAGTAAGGAAGCCCGTGTCGGAAAGCGCTGATATAGCGCGGCGCAACGTCGAGAGCAGCGCCGTGTAGCGCTCCAG
Organism: Mesorhizobium sp. M0621; assembly: GCF_040320745.1. Classification (NCBI taxonomy): domain Bacteria; kingdom Pseudomonadati; phylum Pseudomonadota; class Alphaproteobacteria; order Hyphomicrobiales; family Phyllobacteriaceae; genus Mesorhizobium; species Mesorhizobium sp. M0621. Next base: position 60,682 of record NZ_JAMYQF010000026.1, read on the forward strand.
CGCCTTGTCGCGGCCGGCCCAATCGAGCCAGGTGATCTCGTTGTCCTGCGCAAAGGCATTGTTATTGCCCTGCTGGGTGCGGCCGAATTCGTCGCCCGCGGTCAGCATGATGGTGCCGCGTGAGGCAAACAGCGTGGCGAGCAGCGCACGCTGGTCATTCAGGCGGGCCGCTGCCACAGCCGGGTCGACCGCATCACCTTCCACGCCGTTGTTCCATGACAGGTTCTCGTTGTGGCCGTCGCGATTCTGCTCGCCATTGGCCTCGTTGTGCTTGCGCTCGTAGCGCACGATGTCGGCGAGCGTCATGCCGTCATGGGCGGCGATGAAATTGACCGTGCGGCTGGCGTTTTGTCCCTTCGCGGCAAACACATCGGACGAACCGGCAAGCCGGGTCGCCAGGGCGCCGACCATGCCGGCGTCACCGCGCCAGAAGCGCCTGATTTCGTCGCGGTATTTGTCGTTCCATTCGAGGAAAGGCGGCGGAAAATTGCCGAGCTGATAGCCGTCCGGGCCGATGTCCCAGGGCTCGGCGATCAACACGCGATCGGCCAGCAGCGCATCTTCACGCATCGCCTTCAGCAGCGGCGCCTCGGCATCGAATGTTCCTTCGACACGGCCCAGAATGGGCGCCAGGTCGAAGCGGAAACCATCGACGCCGGCATCCCTGACGAAATGGCGAAGCGTGTCGAGGACCATTTCCCTGACGACCGGATGATCGCAAGCGACGGTGTTACCGGTGCCGGTATCGTTGGCCAGCCTGCCGTCGGATGTGTGCCGGTAATAGGCCTGGTTGTCGAAGCCGCGCAGCGACAGCGTGGGGCCAAGCCTGTCGCTCTCGCCCGTATGGTTGAAGACGAGGTCGAGGATGACGCCGATGCCGGCCTGGCGCAGCACGGCGACCGTATTTCGCAATTCCATGATGCCGCCCGGCGCCAGGCGTGGATCGAGCGCCATGAACGTGACAGGATTGTAGCCCCAGACGTTGCGCAGCCCGAGCGGCGGCAAATGCCGCTCGTCGATCGAGGCGGTCACCGGCATCAGTTCAACCGCGCCGACGCCGAGTTTTTTCAGGTGCTCGACAACCACCGGATGCGCGAGAGCGGCGACCGTACCGCGCAGCTTTTCCGGGACGTCCGGATGCAACATGGTGAAGGCGCGCACCGGAATTTCGTAGATCAGGCCGCCGGGCTGGAATAGCGGCGGCGAAGCCGGCACGCGCTTCAGCGGCGCGGCGGCAATCGCCTTCGGCATCAGCGGCGCGGTATCGGCCCCCTCGCCCCGGCGCTGGGCCAGCCTCCAGTCATAGGCGTAAGGCCTGTCGATCTCGACGGCATAGGGATCGGTCAGGAGCTTGGCGGGGTCGAACCACAGCCCGCGCTCCGGCGCATAGTCACCATCGGCGCGAAAGCCGTAGCGCGTGCCGGGGCCAAGGCCCGCAACAAACAGCGCATGCACCCCCTCGCCCTCCGGCCGCAGCTCAAGCCGTTCGATTTCCCGCTTGCCCCGCTCGTCGAAGATCGAGACCCAGAGCCGTCTGGCGGTCTGCGACCAGGCGGCAAAGCGGATGCCGTCGCGGGTGACGGTAGCGCCGAGCGTACTCATGCGGCGGCCTCCAGCCCTTGCTCGGAGGTTCGCGAACGGGTGCCACCTTCTCCCCTTGTGGGAGAAGGTGGATCGGCGCGTAGCGCCGAGACGGGTGAGGGGTGTTGGACGGACTGAGGCATCGATGATTTGAACACAGGTCTGCGCCAAGCAGGAGTACCCCTCATCCGACCGAGCTTCGCTCGGCCACCTTCTCCCACAAGGGGAGAAGGGGGAGCCTCGCGACGCAGGCCGAACTCAAGCGGCCGGCTATCCGCAGGCGTCAAGTAATCACGCTCGGCTTGTTGCGACCGGTGTGACTCTTGATCCCGGCAATATCATCAGCCGCGGCAATCAGATCGGCAAGGGCTGCCTGCGTGTCGAGATCGTGCCTCGACTTGTCCGGCTCGTAGCGCTCGATATAGACGCGCAAGGTTGCGCCCGACGTGCCGGTGCCGGAAAGCCGGAAGACGACGCGTGATCCGCCTTCGAACAGCACCCTGATGCCCTGATGCTCGCTGGTCGAGCCGTCGACCGGATCGTGATAGGCAAAATCGTCGGCGCTGGCGATTGTCATGCCGCGCACGCTGGTGCCCGGCAGCGCACCGAGTTTGGCGCGGAGTCCGTCAACCAGAGCGTTCGCCCGGTCGCTCTCGACCTCCTCATAATCGTGCCGCGAATAGTAGTTGCGACCGTAGGTCGCCCAGTGCTCGGTGACGATCTGCTTGCAGCTTTCGCCGCGCGCGGCAAGGATGTTGAGCCACAAGAGCACTGCCCAAAGGCCGTCCTTTTCACGGACATGGTTGGAGCCGGTGCCGGCACTTTCCTCGCCGCAGATCGTCGCCATGTCGGCGTCGAGCAGATTGCCGAAAAATTTCCAGCCGGTAGGCGTCTCATAGATACCGACGCCGAGTTTTTCGGCGACACGATCGGCAGCACCACTGGTCGGCATCGAGCGAGCAATGCCTTTCAAACCCGCCTTGTAGCCGGGCACCAGACGGGCGTTGGCGGCAAGCATGGCGACGGAATCCGACGGGGTGACGAAAATGCCCTTGCCGATGATCAAATTGCGGTCGCCGTCGCCATCCGAGGCCGCGCCGAAATCCGGCGCGTCCGGCCCCATCATCTCGTCGTAGAGGTGTTTGGCGTGGACGAGGTTCGGGTCCGGATGGTGGCCGCCGAAATCCGGCAGCGGCTTGAAATTGCGGCAGGTGCCGTTGGGCGCACCAAGCCGGTTTTCCAGTATCTCCTTGGCGTAGGGGCCGGTCACCGCGTGCATGGCGTCGAAGCGCATGCGAAAGCCGGACTTGAACAGTTTGCGCAATGCGTCGAAATCGAACAGGCTTTCCATCAGTTCGGCATAGTCGGTGACCGGGTCGATGACCTCGACCGTCATGCCGGCGGCCTTGACCGTGCCTGTTGTGTCGATGTCGATCGGATCGATATCGACGATCTTGAAGCTTGAGATTGCCTTGGTCTTGGCAAAGATCGCGTCGGTCAGCTTTTCCGGCGCCGGGCCGCCATTGCCGGCATTGTACTTGATGCCGAAATCCTCGTGCGGGCCGCCCGGATTGTGGCTGGCCGACAGGATGATGCCGCCAAAGGTCTTGTATTTGCGGATGACATGCGAAGCGGCCGGCGTCGACAGGATGCCGCCCTGCCCGACCATCACCTTGCCGAAGCCGTTGGCGGCGGCCATGGCAATGGCCTTCTGGATGACCTCGCGGTTGTAGAAGCGGCCGTCGCCACCGATCACCAGGGTCTTGCCCTTGAAGCCATCGAGCGCGTCGAAGATCGACTGGATGAAATTCTCGGCATAGTGCTCCTGCTGGAACACCGGCACCTTCTTGCGCAGGCCCGACGTGCCGGGCTTCTGATCGGAATAGGGTTTGGTGGGGACGGTTCGAATCATGCTTCAGGCAACCCTTTTCGAAAGCAGCAAGCGATAGAGTTCAACGTACTTTTCCGCGCTCTTGTCCCACGACACATCGGCCTTCATGCCCTGGCGCTGCAACGATTCCCAGACCGCCGGACTGGCGTGCGCGTCAACGAGGCGGCGAATGGCGTGCAGCAAGGCGCCGCCATTGTTGGGAGCGAACTGAAAGCCGGTGGCGACGCCGGCAGAGACGGCAGCCTCATTGGCGTCGATGACCGTATCGGCCAAGCCGCCGGTGCGCGCCACCACTGGCACACAGCCATAGCGCAGACCGTAAAGCTGCGTCAGCCCGCAGGGTTCGAAGCGCGAGGGAATGACGATGGCATCGCAGCCGCCTTGCATGATGTGCGAAAGCCCCTCGTCGTAGCCGATAACGACCCCGATGCGGCCGCGATGTCTGGCAGCCGCGGCAAGCAGCGCGCCTTCGAGGCCGGCATCGCCCGAGCCCAGGATGGCCAGGCGCGCGCCGGTCGCAACAATGCCATCGACCGCTGTCGCCAAGGTATCCATGCCCTTTTGCCAAGTCAGGCGGCTGACGACGCAGACGATCGGACTGTCGTCGCGCTCAAGGCTGAAGCGGTCTTCCACGGCAACCCTGTTGGGGGCACGCGCCTTTAGCGTGCTGGCCGTGTAGGTGGACACCAGATGCTTGTCCGTTTCCGGATCCCAGATGTCGGTGTCGATGCCGTTGACGATGCCGTAGAGATCGCTGGAGCGCATGTTGATGAGGCCGTCGAGGCCCATGCCGAATTCCGGCAAGCGGATCTCCTGCGCGTAGGTCGGACTGACCGTGGTGATTGCCCAGGCGGCCTGCAGGCCGGCCTTGAGGAAGCCGACGCCGCCGTAATATTCGACACCGTCGAGCGCCATCGCCGCTGCCGGCAGGCCGAGTTCGCCAAAGATGGCGGCGCCGAACTGGCCCTGGAAAGCGAGGTTGTGGACAGTCATCATCGATGGCACGCCAACCGCCTTGCCGTAGCGCATATAGGCCAGCGTCATCGCCGACTGCCAGTCATGGGCATGGACGATGTCGGGCTGGTAGCCCGAGATGGCGCCACCGGCAATGTCGCCGCCGACTTGGCTCAGCGCCGCGAAGCGCCGCCAGTTGTCGGGCCAATCGGCCCCGGTCGCATTGCCATAGGGGCCGCCGGGACGGTCGAACAAATGCGGCGCGTCGAGCACGAAAAGCTCGAGCCCGGCGAGCTGAACGGAGTGGACGGAGGCCTTGCCGCCCTGCAGCAAGGGATATTGCAGCACCGCCTTCCTTTTCTTGAAGGCGGCCATGACAGTCGGAAAGCCGGGAATGAGCGTGCGCATGCTCACGCCTTTGGCCGCGAGCGCAATGGGCAGCGCGCCGGTCACGTCGGCAAGCCCACCGGTCTTGATCAGCGGGAAAATCTCGGGCGTGACCGACAGAACCTGCATGCACTAGAGCCCTAACTTGTCGATCATGTCCTGGGTGACCAGGCAGATGCCTTTTTCCGAGACCCGAAAACGCTTGGCGTCGAGAGCAGGGTCTTCGCCGACCACCAGCCCTTCCGGTATCCTAACACCATGGTCGATGACGACACGCTTCAACTTTGCGTTCCGGCCGACATGAACGTCGGGCAGCATGACGACTTCTTCCAGCGTCGAAAAGGAATTGATGCGCGCGCCGGTGAAGATCAGGCTTCTCTTCAGCGAAGCACCCGAGACGATGCAGTCGCCCGAGACAAGCGAGGACACGGCCGAACCGCGGCGGCCATCCTCGTCATGCACGAACTTTGCCGGCGGCTTCAATTCGGCATAGGTCCAGATCGGCCAGTCGCGGTCGTAGAGGTCGAGTTCAGGCGTGATGTCGGTCAGGTCGATATTGGCTTCCCAATAGGCGTCGACCGTTCCGACGTCGCGCCAGTAGGCCTCGTTCTCGGCCGTCGAACGTACGCAGGACTTGGCGAAGCGGTGGGCAATCGCCTTACCGTGCTGGACGATATAGGGGATGATGTCCTTGCCGAAGTCGCGGCTTGAGCCAGGCTCGGCCGCATCGCGGCGCAACTGCTCCATCAGGAATTTGGTCTTGAAGACATAGATGCCCATCGAGGCCAAAGCGAACTCCGGCTTGTCGGGAATGCCGGGCGGATCGGCGGGCTTTTCGACGAAGGCGATGATGTTGTCTTTGCCATCGACATGCATGACGCCGAAGCCGGTGGCTTCCATGCGCGGCACTTCGAGGCAGCCAACGGTGACGTCGGCATTGGCGTCGACGTGCTGGCGAAGCATCAGTTCGTAGTCCATCTTGTAGATGTGATCGCCGGCCAGGATCACCATGTATTCGGGGCCGTAGGCCTCGATGATGTCGATGTTCTGGTAAACAGCATCGGCCGTGCCTTCATACCATTGCGTTTCCGAAACACGCTGACTGGCCGGCAGGATGTCAAAACTCTCGTTTCGCTCAGGGCGCAGGAAGTTCCAGCCGCGCTGCAGATGGCGGATCAGCGAATGCGCCTTGTACTGGGTGGCGACACCGAGACGGCGAATGCCGGAATTGAGCGCGTTGGAGAGGGCGAAGTCGATGATGCGCGTCTTGCCGCCGAAATAGACGGCCGGCTTGGCGCGCCGGTCGGTCAGTTCCTTGAGGCGGCTGCCGCGGCCGCCGGCCAATACATAGGCCATGGCATCGCGCGCCAGCGGCTGGGTCCGTTTCAAGTCTGCCATTTCTACCCTCCCAAGTTACTCGATCTCGACATGTTGCTCAGGGTCGACGGGCTCAGTCGGCGACAAGCTCGAGCATGATCGTCGACAGCGGCGGCAAAAGCATCGTCGCAGAGATGCTTCCTCCCTCCGCCCGGGCCTCGACCATGCCGCCATTGCCCTTGCCGGAACCGCCATATTCCGAAGCGTCGGTGTTGATGATTTCGCGCCATTTGCCGGCCGTCGGCAACGGCACGCGATAATTATCGCGCGGCACCGGCGTGAAATTGGAGATGACGGCCACCGGGCTGCCGCCCGGTGCGCTGCGCAGCCAGGCAAAAACCGAATTCTGGCTGTCGTCGACGATCAGCCAGGAGAACCCTTCCGGTTCGCAGTCGCGGCCATGCAGGGCCGGACGCGAACGGTAGAGATAGTTGAGATCGCGGACCGTCTGCCAGACGCCGCGATGCGGCCGGAACTCGAGCAGGTTCCAGTCGAGCGCGCGCGCCTCGCTCCACTCGCGGCGCTGCGCGAACTCCTGCCCCATGAACAGCAGCTTCTTGCCGGGATAACCCCACATGAAGGCATAGTAGGCGCGTAGCGTCGCGAATTTCTGCCAGTCGTCGCCGGCCATCTTGCCGAGCAGCGTGCCCTTGCCATGCACGACCTCGTCATGCGAGAGCGGCAGCATGAAGTTCTCCGAGAAGGCGTAGGTCAGGCCGAAGGTGAGGTCGTTGTGGTGGTGCTTGCGGAAGATCGGCTCCTTGGAGAAATACTCCAGCGTGTCGTGCATGAAGCCCATGTTCCACTTGAAGCCGAAGCCCAAGCCGCCTTCATGCACCGGCGCCGAGACCTTCGGCCATGAGGTCGATTCCTCGGCGATGGTCATCACGCCCGGATGGTGGCCGTAGACCTCCTTGTTCATCTTCTGAAGGAAGCTGACCGCCTCGAGGTTCTCGCGGCCGCCTTTCTCGTTGGGGATCCATTCGCCGGCCTTGCGCGAATAGTCGAGGTAGAGCATCGAGGCGACCGCATCGACGCGCAAACCGTCGACATGGTATTTCTCGGCCCAAAATAGTGCGTTGTTGACGAGGAAGGACACCACTTCGCGGCGCCCGAAATTGTAGATCGCGGTGTTCCAGTCGGGATGGAAACCCTTGCGCGGATCGGCATGCTCATAGAGCGCGGTTCCATCGAAATTGGCCAGGCCATGCGCGTCGACCGGGAAATGCGCCGGTACCCAGTCGAGGATGACGCCGACGCCGGCGCGGTGGGCGCCATCGACGAAACGGGCAAAGCCGTCCGGGTCGCCGAAGCGGGCCGACGGCGCGTAGAGGCCGGTCGTCTGGTAGCCCCAGGACGGATCATAGGGGTGTTCGGAGATCGGCATGAATTCGATATGGGTGAAACCGGTCTCGACCACATAGGGGATCAGCCGGTCGGCCAACTCGTCCCATGACAGGAACGTACCGTCGTCGCGAAGCTGCCAGGAACCGGCATGAACCTCGTAGATCGAAATGGCTTCGCGCCGGTGATCGGCATTGCGCCAGAAATTGCGGTGCGCCTCGTCACCCCATTCATGCGCCGGTGGCACGGCAACGACCGAAGCGGTGGCCGGACGCAGCTCGGATTTGAAGGCGAACGGGTCGGCCTTCAGCGGGAGTCTCACGCCATCAGGGCCGATGATCTCGTATTTGTAAGGCCGTCCGGCACCAATATCGGGCACGAACAGTTCCCAGATGCCGGTATCGCGGCGATCGCGCATCGTGTGCCGGCGGCCGTCCCATTCGTTGAAGTCGCCGACCACCGATACGCGTCGGGCATTGGGAGCCCAGACGGCGAAATGCACGCCGGAAGCGCCTTCGTGATCAATGACATGGGCGCCGAGCTTGTCGAACAGCCTGAGGTGCGAGCCTTGGGCGATGTAATAGTCGTCCATCGGGCCTAGCACCGGACCGAACGAATAGGGATCGGTCAGCCACCAGTCGCTGGCGGCATTGCGCGCGTGATAGCGCAGGGGCTGGCGCTTCTTGATCGAGAGCTTGCCTTCGAAAAAGCCGCCATCGTCGCGCCTGGACAGTTCACCCGCGATGATGCCGGTCAGCGTGTAGGCGGTGACGAATTCGGCATGTGGGACAAAGCAGCGGGCAAACAGGGTCTTGCCGACCTCATGGACGCCAAGAACCGCGAAGGGGTCGCCATGCGTGCCGGCAACAATCGCCGCAACATCGCTGGCTGGCGCCAGTCCGTCCGGCCCGCTTGTCGCAGCGGTCGCGCGCGGCTTCTTCATCAGGCAGCGTCCCTCCCCGGGCACCGAGTGTTTGTTTCCAGTGGTGTGATCCGACTTTCAAATTCACACCACCGGGACCACATTGTTCGCGGCCTCATGCAATCACATCAGACAGGCACGTTCCAGATTTCTTTCGCATATTGCCGGATCGTGCGATCGGAGGAGAACCAGCCGACACGCGCAACGTTGCGGATTGCCCTGGCGTACCAGTCGGGACTGTTGCGCCAGACCGCATCGACCTCGCGCTGGGCGGCGGCATAGGCATCGAAATCGGCGGCGACCATGAACCAGTCGCTGTTGTAAAGACCGTTGATGAGGTCGCGGTAACGCTCCGGATCGTCCGGCGAGAAGACGCCCGACGAAACGGCGGCAACTGCTTGCGCCAGTTCAGACGATCCTTCGATGACGGCGCGCGGGTTGTAGCCATTGTTGCGCCGCTCGGCGACCTCGGCTGTGGTCAGGCCGAAGATAAAGATGTTGTCGTCGCCGACGCATTCCTTGATCTCGACATTGGCGCCGTCGAGCGTACCGATGGTCAGCGCACCATTCAGCGCGAACTTCATGTTGCCGGTGCCCGACGCTTCCATGCCGGCGGTCGAGATCTGCTCGGAAAGGTCGGCAGCCGGCATCATGATCTCGGCAAGGCTTACATTGTAGTTCGGCAGGAACACCACCTTCAGCAAACCGCGCACGGCGGGGTCACGGTTGATGACCTTGGCGACGTCGTTGGCGAGTTTGATGATCAGCTTGGCATTGTGATAGCTGGGCGCCGCCTTGCCGCCGAAGAATTTCACGCGGGGCATCCAGTCGCGTTCCGGATGCGAACGGATCTGGTCGTAAAGCGCGATCGCCTCGAGGATGTTCAGGAGCTGGCGCTTGTATTCATGGATGCGCTTGATCTGGATATCGAACAGCGCCGAGGGATCGACCTTGATGCCGAGCCGGTCGGCGACGAGGTTGGCCAGCCGCGCCTTGTTGGCGCGTTTGACGGCGGCGAACTTGTCGCGGAAGGCGGCATCGTCGGCGAAGCCGTCGAGATCCTTGATGGCGTCGATGTCGTCGAGAAAGCGGTCGCCGATCGCCTCACGGGCGAGCGACGTCAGCCCGGGGTTGCACTGGATCAGCCAGCGCCGCGGCGTGATGCCGTTGGTCTTGTTGTTGATGCGATCGGGATAGAGCTTGTGCAGGTCGGCGAACACCGTCTCCTTCATCAGCTCGGTGTGAAGCGCCGAAACGCCGTTGATCGAGTGTGAGCCGACAAAGGCCAGATTGCCCATGCGCACCCGGCGGTCGCCATTTTCCTGGATCAGCGAGATGCGGCTGATCTGCTCGTCCGAGAACTGGTCGGAGGCGCGTGCCTCAAGCAGCACTTCGGCATTGATGGCATAGACGAGCTGCATGTGGCGCGGCAAAAGCCGCTCGAACAGCGGCACCGCCCAGCTTTCCAGCGCCTCGGGCAGCAGCGTATGGTTGGTGTAGCCGAAGGTGCGCTTGGTGATATCCCAGGCCTGATCGAAATCCATGCCGTGGACATCCATCAACAGGCGCATCAGCTCAGGCACGGCGATGGCCGGATGGGTGTCGTTGAGGTGGATCGCAGCCTTATCGGGCAGCGACTTCAGGTCGCCATACTGGCTGAGATGGCGCTGGACGATGTCCTGCAGCGAGGCGGTGGAGAAGAAGTACTCCTGCCTGAGCCGCAGTTCCTGCCCGGCCTTGTGGGAATCCGCGGGGTAGAGCACGCGCGACAAGGCATCGGCCTTGTTGCTTTCGGCAAGCGCGCCGATGTGGTCGCCGGCATTGAACTTGTCGAGCAGGATCGGATCGACCGGCATGCCCGACCAGAGCCGCAGCGTGTTGACGCGATTGGCCCGCCAGCCGACGACCGGCGTGTCATAGGCGACGGCCAGAACATGCTCGGTCGGCTTCCAGACATGGCGCTCGAGCCGGCCGTCTTTCGAGGTGATCGATTCCACCGAGCCGCCAAAGCCGACCTCGAAGGAGCGTTCGCGCCGTTCGAATTCCCAAGAATTGCCGTGATCCAGCCAAGTCTCCGGCAGTTCCACTTGCCAGCCGTCATGGATCTCCTGGCGGAACATACCGTTGGCATAGCGGATGCCGTAGCCATGCGCGGGAATGTCGACGGTCGCCATGCTCTCCATGAAGCAGGCGGCGAGCCGGCCGAGACCACCATTGCCAAGCGCCGCATCGGGCTCGAGCGCGGCGATAAGATCGAGGTCGACGCCGAGCGAACGCAGCGCCTCTCGCATATTGTCCATCAAGCCGAGATTGGAGAAGGCATCGCGCATCAGCCGGCCGATGAGAAACTCGAGCGACAGATAATAGACGCGCTTTTCCTGCTGGGCGTAGGCCTCCTGTGTCGCCTGCATCCAGTGATCGACAATGCGGTCGCGCACGACCTTGATCGAGGCAGTCAGCCAGTCGTGCTGCGTGGCAACGGAGGTGCCCTTGCCGACCCGGTATTTGAGGGCCTTCAGGACTTCCCTGGCGAGCGTCTCCGGGTCAGGATTTTCGAGCAGTGGCGGGAGGGGTTCGGATGTCATCGCGCTCGTCATGATGCCTCTCGTGCGGTTGCCATGATCATACCGGCTTTCATCGTTCCTCCCAGCCCATGCTAGCCGATACCGCTACATGTTCAATCGATTTAGATCAGCCCATGCTTGCTTTACCCTGCGGCAATTTGACAATTTCAAACGCGGCGCGCTCAGACGATCTGCGCGTCGCGCTTCAAATTCTTGTTCCGTGCCTGTCGTTGTCCCAAAACCGTTACGCACTTTTGGCCGACATGCATCAAGCCGCGAGCGCTGCCTCGGGTGGAACCTTTGCACCAGTCATGAAAGCCACGGCATCGGACATCGTATATTGCTTGGGATCGATGACGCAGAGGCGACGACCCAGCCGGTGGATGTGAATGCGGTCGGCCACTTCGAAGACATGCGGCATGTTGTGCGAGATGAGCACGATCGGCAGGCCGCGCTTCTTGACGTCTAGGATCAGTTCGAGCACGCGGCGGCTTTCCTTGACGCCTAGGGCTGCCGTCGGTTCATCCATGATCACCACACGACTGCCGAATGCGGCGGCGCGCGCCACCGCTACGCCCTGGCGCTGGCCGCCTGAGAGCGTCTCCACCGCCTGGCTGATATTCTGGATGGTCATCAGGCCAAGTTCGGTGAGCTTGTCGCGGGCGCGCTTTTCCATCGCCGGACGATCGAGCATACGCAGCCAGTCGCCCAGAAAACCTGGTTTGCGGATCTCGCGGCCGAGGAACATGTTGTCGGCGATCGACAGCGCCGGCGACAGCGCCAGATTCTGATAGACGGTCTCGATGCCGGCTTCGCGGGCCTCCATCGGCGACTTGAAGGCGACGGGTTTGCCTTCGAGCCGGATCTCGCCCTCATCGGGCACGGCCGCGCCGGAAATCGCCTTAATGAGCGACGACTTGCCGGCGCCATTGTCGCCTATGACAGCGAGGATTTCGCCCGGGTAGAGGTCGAAGTCGGCATTGTCGAGGGCGGTGACGCGGCCATAGCGCTTGATGAGACCGCGTGCGGTAAGGATGGGTTCCTGGGTCATGGTCATGCCGAAACCTTTCTGATCCATTGGTCGACTGCCACGGCGCCGATGATCAGCACACCGGTGAGCAGCACTTTCCATTGCGGATCGGCGCCGAGCATGTTGAGGCCCATGGAGACGACACCGACGATCATCGCGCCAAACAGCGTGCCCAGGATCGAGCCGCGTCCGCCGAACAGGGAAATACCGCCGATCACCGTCGCGGTGATCGCCTGCAGATTGTAGTCGGTGACGGCGGCGGACGGCGAGATCGAGCCGTTGCGGCCGATGGAGACCCAGGCAGCGAAAGCGGCGATCAGCCCGGCAAGGGTGTAGACCGTCATCAGCACCTTTTTGGTCTGGATGCCCGACAGCTTCGCCGCCTCCTGATCGTCGCCAACGGCGTAGACATGGCGACCCCATGCCGTGTGATTGAGCACGTACCACAGGACTAAAACGAGCACGACCGTGGCAATGACGCCGAGCGTCAGCACCGCCGTGCCAACCTTGAAGCTCAACGCGAAGAGATGCAGCAGTGGCGCCTGGGTGTCGACGTCGGTGTCGCGGATCGTCTCATTGGCCGAATAGATGAAGTTCGTGGCCATGACGATGTTCCAGGTGCCAAGCGTCACAATGAAGGGCGGCAGCTTCATATAGGCGACCAGTACCCCGTTGAGCAGCCCGCAGGCCGCGCCGGCGGCAAGCCCGATCGCTATGGCGAGCACGCTCGGCATGCCGTAGCTGACCGCGCAATTGCCCATGATCACCGCTGAAATCACCATGATCACGCCAATCGACAGGTCGATGCCGGCGGTCAGGATGACCAGCGTCTGCGCAGCACCCAGGATGCCGATGATGGCTATCTGCTGCAGGATCAGCGTCAGCGTGTAGGACGAAAAGAAGCGCCCTCCGATGGTGATGCCGAAGACGATGATGGCCAGAACCAGCACGATCAATGGCACGGCGGCCGGCGTTGAATGCAGGAAATGCTGGATGCGCTTGACGGCCGATTTATGCTCGTCAAAAGCGGCTACACTGGTGTCGCTGCTTGAGAGAACTTTCTCGAATTCCTGAGCTTGAGCCATGTTTTCTCCCCGTAGGGCTTCAGCCAAACGCCGACGCCGTCCACGCTTTTCCGGTCTGCTGCCGGGATTGTTCGCGGTCACGCGACCATCGTCCACCCGAAGCGGCCGGGGATCAAGCCCCGACCGCTCAGGTTCGGTTGTTGCCGGTCAGACCGGCATCAGCCCCAGCACTTGGCGAGGCCTTCCTTGGTGTCGATGGACTTCACACCGGTGGCCGGCTTGTCGGTCACCAGATTGACGCCAGTGTCGAAGAAATTCTTGCCTTCGGTCGGCTTCGGCTTGGTTCCGTCCTTGGCGAAAGCAGCGATCGCTTCGATGCCGAGCGCCGCCATCTGCAGCGGATATTGCTGCGACGTGGCGCCGATGACACCTTCGGCCACCGACTTCACGCCGGGGCAGCCGCCATCGACGGAAACGATCAGCACCTGGCTTTCAAGGCCGACAGCCTTGAGCGCCTGGTAGGCGCCGACAGCAGCGGGCTCGTTGATGGTGTGGATGACGTTGATGGTGTTGTCCTTCTGCAGAAGGTTCTCCATCGCCTTGCGGCCACCCTCTTCGTTGCCGTTGGTGACGTCGTGGCCGACGATGCGCGCATCGTCCTCATCGCCGATCTTGTTGGGGTCTTTCACGTCGATGCCGTAGCCCATCATGAAGCCCTGATCGCGCAGCACGTCGACGGTCGGCTGCGAGGGGGTCAGGTCGAGGAAGCCGATCTTGGCGTCCTTGGCCTTGTCGCCGAGCGTGGCGGCAGCCCAGGCGCCGATCAGCTTGCCGGCTTCGAGATTGTCCGTTGCAAAGGTCGCGTCGGCGGCGTCGATCGGATCGAGCGGCGTGTCGAGCGCGATCACCAGCAGGCCGGCATCACGCGCCTTCTTCACGGTTGGCACGATGCCCTTAGTGTCGGATGCGGTGATGAGGATGCCCTTGGCGCCGTCGGCGATGCAGCTTTCGATCGCCGCCACCTGGCTCTCGCTGTCGCCGTCGATCTTGCCGGCGTAGGTCTTCAAGTCGACGCCGAGTTCCTTGGCCTTCGCCGTGGCGCCTTCCTTCATCTTGACGAAGAAAGGATTGGTGTCGGTCTTGGTGATCAGGCAGGCGCCGACACCGGCCGCGGATGCGGACGGCGCAAACGCCATCAGGCCCAGAGCCGCGGCGGCAAACACGGTCGATTTCAACAGTTTTGTATTGGTCACGATTTTCCTCCCAGTGGAACCATTCCGGATGCCGGCCAACCGGCACCTGCAGCGCATCCAACGAAATTCTCCCAGCGTGGACGCTGCCTCAACAGACACTAGGCCGGGGCCTCTGTCAATAATTAAATCACTCTTATTTATTATTGACAGCCTTGCTTCGTTCACCCATTCTGGCCCAAAAGCATTGCGGGGAAACGACGGGAGGAACAGGGTGGAAACCGCCATAGCGAGGCACGGTTCGCCCGAGGCGAATGACAGCCTCATTCACCGCGGCACCAACCAGAGCGGCATGCGCGACCACAACGAGCGGTTGGTGCTCTCGCTGGTGCGCCAGCACGGCAGCCTGGCGAAATCCGACATCGCCCGCATGACCGGACTTTCGGCGCAGACGGTTTCGGTCATCATGCGCGAGCTGGAGGAAGAGAGCCTCCTGCTGCGCCAGGCCCCGTTGCGCGGCAAGATCGGCCAACCCTCCATCCCGATGGCGCTCAATCCCGAAGGCGCTTTCTTCATCGGCCTGAAGATCGGGCGGCGCAGCGCCGAACTCGTGCTGATCGACTTTCTCGGCAATGTGCGCTCGATGCTGCAGCATTCATACCGCTACCCTGCGCCACGCGAGACGGTGGACTTCGTCAGCAACGGCATGCGGCAGATGCGTGGCGAACTGACGCCCGCACAGGACAAGCGCATCGCCGGGCTCGGCATCGCCATGCCATTCGAATTGTGGAACTGGGCCGATACCGCCGGCGCCCCGCGCGACGTCATGGACGAATGGCGTCATCGCGACATCAGGGGCGACATCCAGGCGCAATGCGATTTTCCGGTCTACCTGCAGAATGACGCCACTTCAGCCTGCGGCGCCGAACTCGTCTTCGGCCAGACGAGTGCTGCGCGTGACTTCGTCTATTTCTACATCGGCGCCTTTGCCGGTGGCGGCATCGTGCTGAATGGCCGGCTTTTTGGCGGCCCGACCGGCAATGCCGGAGCACTCGGCTCCATGCCCGTGCCAGGGCCGGACGGCAAGCCGACCCAGCTGATCGACGTGGCGTCCATCGCCATGCTCGAAAAGGCGCTCAATGCGCGCGGTGTCGAGGCCTCGCATCTATGGACATCGCCGGAAGACTGGGGCGAGATCGGCGCCGAACTCGACGACTGGATCGCCAGTGCTTCGCGAGCGCTCGCCTACGCAATCGTCGCCGCATCCTCGGTCATCGATTTCGAAGCGGCGGTGATCGACGGATGGATGCCGAAGGCAGTGCGCCGCCGGCTGGTCGACGCCATCATCGCGGCCATCGCCACCATCGACGGCGAAGGCTTGAAGCTGCCCGCGGTACGCGAGGGGACCGTCGGCATTCATGCCCGGGCGCTTGGTGGCGCCAGCCTGCCACTTTCCGAACGCTTCCTGATCGGCTCGACGACGATTTCCAGGAGCGCCTGATGCTGATCGGAATCCCGGCGCTGCTCGGTCCGGAGCTTCTGGCGATTTTGCGCGGCATGGGCCATGGCGATGAAATCGCCCTTGTCGACGGAAATTATCCGGCGGAACAACAGGCAACCAGGCTGGTGCGAGCCGATGGTCACCACCTCATCCCGGTGCTCGATGCGATATTGAGCGTCCTGCCGGTGGACGACGCCGTGCCGGAGGCGCTGTTTCGCGCGTCGGTCAAGGGCGACCCTTCGCTTGCCGATCCCGTCCATCATGAGATCGAGGCGATCTGCGCCAAACGCGCGCCGGGCCGCAAGGTGGTTGCACTGGCCGGCACCGACTTCTATGCACGGGTCAAATCGGCGCATGCCATCGTCGCGACAAGCGAGCCGCGGCTCTACGCCAACATCATCATCCGCAAGGGCGTGATCTATCCGCCGGAGACCAGGAAGCCATGATCCTCTGCTGCGGCGAAGCCCTGATCGACATGCTGCCGCGCACGACAACAGTGGGCGAGCCGGCCTTTGCGCCTTATGTCGGCGGCGCCGTGTTCAATACGGCGATCGCGCTTGGCCGGCTCGGCGCGCCGGCAGGCTTTTTTTCCGGACTGTCGTCGGATCTGTTCGGCGGTCAGTTCAGGGATGCGCTTGGCGCGAGCAAGGTAAGCTCTACCTATGCACACACCTCGCCACGGCCGACGACGCTGGCCTTCGTCAAGCTCACCAATGGCCAGGCGACCTACACATTCTATGACGAGAACACGGCTGGCCGCATGCTGACCATCGACGACCTGCCGGAGCTCGGCAACGAGATCGAGGCCATGCTGTTCGGTGCGATCAGCCTGATCTCCGAGCCTGCCGGCAGTGCCTATGAGGAATTCATGCGGCGCGAGCACGCAAGCCGCGTCATGATGCTCGACCCCAACATCCGGCCGAACTTCATCCCGGACAAGGCCAAGCACCTCAGGCGCATCCGCGCCATGATGGCGATGGCAGACATCGTGAAACTGTCGGACGAAGATTTGAACTGGTTCGGCGAAGCCGGCTCACATGAGGATGTCATCCGCAACTGGCTCGATCGCGGCCCGAAGCTGATTGTCGTTACCCATGGCAGCGAAGGCGCCGTCGGCTACAGCAAGGAGCACGCCGTGACGGTGATGCCGGAAAAGGTGGAGGTAATCGACACGGTCGGGGCCGGCGACACGTTCAACGCCGGCATCCTCGCCTCCTTGCATGAGCAGGGCCTGCTGACGAAGGCGGCGATTTCCGACCTGTCGAAAGAAGCCATCCACAAGGCGCTGGCGCTTGGCGCCAAGGCAGCAGCGGTCACGGTGTCACGGGCCGGCGCCAATCCGCCGTGGCGGCATGAAATTGCCTGAGTACCGCTCAACATAAGTTGAGCCAATCGATCACTTTGTGTTTCGCAGGACCGATCGCAGGGACTATAAGGGCAGGATCGCGGTCAACGAAGGCCGGATTTCCGGCATGTTGTGAAGATGCATCGGAAAATACTGGTAACAGACTGCGACACCTAGGCAATTCGCGGCTCTACCTGTCCGGCTTTCTCGACAGGCGCAACTCTGGTACCAGCGGGCCGTTATCTGGCTAAACCGCCTGTTTAAACCGTTTTGAGGCCGACATGCAGTTCATCGATCTTGGCGCGCAGCGCGAACGAATCCGCGACCGGCTGAAGGCCGCGATCGACCGTGTCGTCGACGAGGGCCGCTATATCCTCGGCCCGCAAGTAACCGAATTCGAGAACAAGCTCGCCGCCTATATCGGCACCAAGCATGTCGTGGCCTGCGCCAACGGCACCGATGCGCTGCTGTTGCCGCTGTTTGCGGCCGGTGTCGGCCCGGGTGACGCGGTGTTCGTGCCGAGCTTCACTTTTGCCGCCACCGCCGAAGTGGTGGCACTGGCCAAGGCCGAGCCGGTTTTCGTCGATGTCGACCCGCATAGCTACAACATCGACATTGCCAGCCTCGAAGCGGCCATCGCCATGATCAAGAAGGAAGGCCGGCTGAAGCCGAAGGCAATCATCCCGGTCGATCTGTTCGGCCTTGCCGCCGACTACGAGGCGATCATGGCGATAGCCAACCGCGAAGGGCTGATGGTGATCGAGGATGCCGCCCAGTCGATGGGCGGTTCGCTCGACGGTAAGATGTGCGGTTCCTTCGGCGCGGTCGGCTCGACCAGCTTCTATCCGGCAAAGCCGCTTGGCTGCTACGGCGACGGCGGCGCGATGTTCACCAATGACGACGCGCTGGCCGAGCAGCTCAGGTCTTTCGCCTTCCACGGCAAGGGCGAAACGCAATACGACAATGTCCGCGTCGGCATCAATTCGCGGCTCGACACGCTGCAGGCGGCGATCCTGATCGAGAAGCTGGCCATTCTCGAAGACGAGATGGTTGCCCGCCAGGTGGTGGCAAAGCGCTATGCCGACGGGCTTGGCGACATCGTCACCGCCGCTGGCAATCTGGACGGCAGCCGTTCGGCCTGGGCGCAGTACGCCATCGAGACGCCCAAGCGTGACGGGCTGAAAGCGCATCTCGGCGAAAAGGGTATTCCGTCTGTTATCTACTACGTGAAGCCGCTGCATGCCCAGGTCGCTTATCGCGACTACCCGCGCACCCCGACCGGCCTTGCCGTGTCGGAAGACCTGCCGAAGCGAATCCTCTGCCTGCCGATGCACCCTTATCTGAACGAAGCCGACCAGGACCGCATCATCGAAACGATCCGCAACTATATTGGCTCGAATTCGGCGCAGGCCGCAGCGGAGTAAATTGTCGGCCCGCCTTAGCTGCGGGTGGCCTCGCCTGTCCTGCCGCTGGCAATGAAATGCGGATTGGCGAAATCCTCATCGTCGCTTTGCCTGCGCTTGCCGTAGACCAGGGGCTGGCCGTCCAGCGTGCGTGTCATGCCGCCGGCCGCGCGCAGCACGGCGTCGCCCGCCGCCGTGTCCCATTCCATGGTGCGGCCGAAGCGCGGATAGACATCCGCTTCGGCGCTGGCGACAAGACAGAATTTCAAGGACGAGCCAACCGAGACAATTTCGGCGGCACCGAGGTCGCGAATATAGGCCTCGGTTTCCGGCGTGTTGTGCGAACGACTGGCAACGACGGCCAGCGGCGCCATGGCTGTTCTCACCGAAATCGGCCGGCGCCCGACGATCTGGTAGTCGCCATCGATTTCGAGAGATTCCGCCCTGCCCGGCAGGCCGGAAAAGAAGCGGCCCGTGCAGGGCGCAAAGACGACGCCGACTTCCGGTACGCCGTCACGGACAAGCGCGATGTTGACGGTAAAGTCGGTGCGGCGGTTGACGAATTCCTTGGTGCCGTCGAGCGGATCTATCAGAAAGAAAGCCCCACCCAGGTCGGGCGGCACGATGCCGGCGGATGCTTCTTCCTCGGCCACGCAGGGGATGTCGGGAAATGCGGCGCGCAGTCCGGCGAGAATGATCTTCTCGCTCTCGCGGTCCGCCTCGGTCACCGGTGAGGCGTCGGATTTGCGGTCGACCGCGCAGCCGGCGTGGAACACGCGCATCACCTCGCGCCCGGCCGCCAGTGCCAGCCGCTCGAAGATTTCGAGCATGTCGCTGTCGTCAGATGCCGCCGCCGCTGTCGTATTGATCTTCGGCAATGTCGCGCTCGTTCAGCCAGTGTTCCAGGGCGTCTACCATCTCCTCGGCCG